>NZ_NFHI01000040.1:0-24964 GCF_002159255.1 Massilimicrobiota sp. An80 | reverse complement strand
TATTGACGTGTTTACTGTTCAGTTTTCAATGTCCCTGTGCCCTCTCGTCGAGTGCTCATCTATAATACCATCTATCCCTTACCTTTGCAAGTCTTTTTTTTACTTTTTTTCGTTTTTTTTGTTTTTTGATGGTATTTTAGCTATTTTTCCACAAAAAAAGCCACTCCTAATCGGAATGAGCTTCTTATTTCAATCATAATAACAACTATAACTATTTCTTTTCTTGATAATGCACTGCTGCAGAAATTGCTGATATTAAAGTAGCTCGCAATTTCCCATCTTCTAATGCTTCTACACCACAAATCGTTGAACCACCAGGTGAACATACTTGATCTTTTAAAACTCCAGGGTGTAAATGTGTTTCCAATTGCATTTTAGCAGCGCCCATTAATGTCTGAGATGCCAATGTATAGGCCATTTCTCTTGGAACACCTTCTTTAACAGCACCATCTGCCAATGCTTCTATTATCATATAGACAAACGCTGGCCCACATCCACTCAATGTGCCAGCTGTTGACATTAAATGTGATGAGACAACCTCTACCTGCCCAATGGCACTGAACATATTTTTGACAAATTCAAACTCTTGATCTTTTAATGAATGTTTCTCTTCAATTAATGACATTCCCTGCAAAACACGAACCGGTGTATTTGGCATAACAAAAATATGACGTGTAGAATCATCTAAAAATGTCTGATATCTATCAAAATCATATCCCAATGCAATAGAAATGATCGCTTTATTTTCTAACTTTTGAAGATATGGGTCTAATACAGACTCAACAACTTGAGGTTTTACCCCAACAAATATGAATTCGCTACATGCAATCAATTCATCAATATCATGTGCCACATCAATATGATAAGAACGCATTTTTTCTGCTTTATTCTCATCAATATCATACGCTATTATTTCATTTGCATTCAAAAATTTTGCATCGATTATTCCTAAAGCAATAGCACTCGCCATATTTCCAAAACCAATAAAACCTATCTTTTTCATCTTGTACCTCCATATAAAGAAAAGCTAACAAATTGTTAGCTTATAATTTACGATTTCTTAAAAAAGCTGGCACATCATCGTCGTCATCGTCATCATCATACATTGATGGTTTTACAACAGATTCAAATGAAGATGTCTGTTTAACTGGTGCAGGTTCTTCTTCATCTTCAAATCCAGTCGCAATAACAGTTACAATAACTTGATCATCTAATTGTTCATTAATAGCAACACCTAAAACAGTATTGACATCATTACCTACCGCTTCTCTAATTGTTGCAAGAGCCGTATTTGCATCATATAGAGTAATATTTGTTCCACCAGTAACATTAACAATTGCATCTTTTGCACCTGCAATAGACACATCTAATAATGGTGATGAAATAGCACGCATAGCAGCTTCTTCTGCTTTATTTTCACCATCACTCATACCAATACCAATAAGAGCAGAACCTCTATCTTTCATAACTGATGAAACATCAGCAAAGTCAAGATTAATAAATGCTGGAATAGCAATCAAATCAGTAATTGTCTGTACCCCTTGTCTTAATACATTGTCTGCTTCTCTAAATGCTTCACCCATTGGTTTACGACCAATAGCTTCTAATAAACGATCATTAGAAACAACAATAATAGAATCCACATTTTCTCTTAATTCAGCCAAACCACTTTTAGCCTGTCTTAAAACTTTAGGTCCCTCAAATGTGAAAGGTGATGTGACAACACCAACTGTTAATGCACCCAATTCACGTGAAATTTTTGCAACCACAGGTGCGGCTCCAGTTCCAGTTCCACCACCCATACCAGCAGCAATGAAAACCATATTGGCACCTGATAAAGCTGACTTGATTTCTTCTTCAGTTTCTAAAGCAGCTTTACGTCCAACTTCTGGATTACCACCCGCTCCTAAACCATGTGTCAATTCTTTACCTAAAACAATTTTGTTTTCAATATCAATTCCTTTTAAAATCTGTGCATCAGTATTGGCAACATAAAAATCAACACCTTTGACACCATCTTTAGCCATTCTTGCTACAGCATTGCAGCCTCCGCCACCAACACCAATGACTTTAATTTTTGCAACTTGAACAAAATCTAAATTCCCATCCATATTTCTATCCTCACTTTTATATTAATCTTCTTCACTAAATAAATTTTCAATGACTTTTGTCAATTTTCCTTTTTTCTTTGTATCCGAATTATAAGCAGTTTTTGTCTTTGTCAGACCTTTAAATCTAATACTCATTGTATTAGAAATATCTGGTAAAACAAGAGATGAATCCATTTGACCAAAAATCTTTAAACGGTCATTTAAATAATACATCATACCAAGACAAGAAACAAATGACATATCTCGTGCTCCTATCGTATCAGGACGATATGTTCTTACAGCACTATTCAACACTTGAGTTGCCACTTCATCAATAGCAGGCAACTCTCCACCGCCACCAACGATAACAGTTTCATAACTTCTTCCATCATTAATCACTTCGATTTTTGTTTTAATGATTTCCATAATTTCCTGAACACCATCAGTTAAGACCTGAGCCAGATCCTTTTGAGTAAAGTGTTTTTCTATATCATTTTGACTTGTCGTATGGATGACATCTTCATCACCAATATGAAGATCACATGTACCATATTTGACCTTATATAACTCAGCCTTATCCATTGGAATTTGCCATGATGTTGCAATCTTTCGTGTCAAATCATAACCACCAACATGGGCTTGAGCAATATATTTTAAATAACCATCCTCAAAAAAAGCAACAGTTGAGCTACGATATCCAATATCAATCAAAATAGCACCTTCTTGAAGATAAACAGCATCAAATGCCTCTTTAGCACACGCATAAGCATTAATTGTAATATCTAAAACTTCCACTCCGGCTTTTTCAACAGCATTAATATAACTATAAAGCAATTTCTTCTTTGTCGTTATCACTAATGATTCTACTTTTAATGATGCTGATTTTTCACCAATAGGAATATCTTTCATTGATTTCGTATCCAAATAAAACATTGCTGGAATGACTGAAATAACTTCTTCATCCTCTTTTAACGTAAAACGTTTAGAAAGTTTTAATGCACGTACAATGTCCTCACTTGTAATCTGATCCAAAGGAGAATTGACTTTTGTGATTCCATCACTTTGATAAATACAGGCATGGAAAGACGGTATACATAAAGCGACTTTTGAAATAGTTGCCCCTAAAGCCTTTGAAGCTTCGTCAACCAATTGTTTGATTTCACTCACAACAACAGGCATGTTTTCAATTTGACCTTTACGAATTCCATGACTAGTGATTTTCTTGGCAAAAAGCACATTAATATTTGCACTTACAACCTCACCAACAAGCAATTTAACCGTTGCACTTCCTATATCTAATACAGCATAGATATTCTTCATATACGCTTCTCCTTCAAAAAAATACTTCTTTATTATTGTAGCATAATTTTAATCATAAGAAAATATATAAATGACGAAAAAGAACTCATCAAGACAAAAAATAATGCATTTTAAAAATGCATTATTCACAATCTTTCATATAAACATAATTTCCCTCAAAACTAAAGACACATTTATTTTTAAATGCTTCTTTATTTGCCACATAATCATATCTATTATTGAGTTGATCAGCCATATCCTCAATACGTAAATATAAGATTTTTCCATCATCCATAATGAATTTCAAACGTGTTTCATCAGCTTTTTGAGGATCATATATAATATCACTCGTCTGATTTTTAACAATTTCTGGAATATTCACATATTCCTTTGCAAATTCTTTTAATAATTGTAAATCTTTAAACTTTGTTATTTGTGGTGTAGATTGCAATGATGCAATCAAATCTTTATCATCTGTTTCACTGACATTTCCCAATTCATCAATAACATATGTTTTTTTATCAATGACACAGTATGCGACTTTCTGAGCTTCTTCTACTTCTATTTGAACAGAACCTAGCAACGATTTTGTCACCTTCACCTTTTTAATGAAGGGCATTTTAGCTATCTCATCCTCTATTTTTCCAGTATTGACAAACAAAACGATATCTCCTTCATGAACCGAAATTGATTTTTCAATATCGTCCTTGGAAACTTCCTGTAACCCTGTCATATTAATATCATGTACACGAGATATATCACTTACAAAATAGCCAGCAATCAGCAGCATTACAAAAAGAATCAACACCACTTTAATCTTACGCTTTAATTTACGTTTCCGTTTATCTTTCCTCAGTCGTAACACTTGATTTTCATCATGTTCATTATAATAATATTGTTGCTGGGACATACATATCACCTACTCCCAATTAATCAATATAACCTCTTTTTCTAATTCCACACCAAAACGATTAAATACACTCTTTTCTACAAGTAAAATTAAATCTAAAATATCCTTAGCACTTGCATATCCATTATTCACAATAAAATTAGAATGTTTAGGTGAAACCTGAGCGCCTCCAATTTCATAGCCTCTCAGTTCACATTCATCAATATATTGCCATGCTGGTTTTTGTTCTGGATTTCTAAAAATACTTCCTGCACTTGCAAAATTCCATGGCTGTGTTGCCATACGTTTTTCTTTACGCTTATCAAGAACATGCATAATATCTTTAGGATCACGTGAAGTCATTGTAAATGTTGCTTCAATTAAAATCCAATCTTTATGTTTTTGCAAAATAGACGTACGATAATCAAACTCCATCTGTTCTCGATTTAAAGTCACAAGTTCGCCCTTATCATTTAAAATAAT
Source organism: Massilimicrobiota sp. An80 (assembly GCF_002159255.1). NCBI lineage: Bacteria > Bacillati > Bacillota > Erysipelotrichia > Erysipelotrichales > Erysipelotrichaceae > Massiliimicrobium > Massilimicrobiota sp. An80. The sequence continues at coordinate 20,203 of NZ_NFHI01000040.1, read as the reverse complement.
TGCAGAAGTAAAAACATCACTAACACAATATTTATATGCACCGGCATTCATATACACGCCACCACCAATAGTTCCAGGAATACCTCCCATAAACTCAAAGCCTGATAGCCCTACTTTGGCAGCTTCATACGCTAAATAAATCATGCTCACACCTGCCTGAGCACGAATTTCAACACCATTGAAATGAACTTTATTTAAATTCTTTAATGAAAAAATAACACCTTCATATTCTTTATCTGAAAACAAAAGATCAGATCCTCTACCAATCACCATATGCTTAATTTGATGCTGACGACAATATTGAATCCCTCTTTTTAAAGCTTCAACATCCTGAATATAAACAAATAATCTGGCAGGTCCTCCTACTTTAAATGTTGTATGTTTATATAAAGGTTCATTTTCTAAAATCTCACCTAACTGCAAATCTACTAAATCATAAAATATATTTTCAAAATCCATGCTTATTTCCTTTCTAATGTCTTTAAAATCTCCTGATAAATATCTTGACAAGCATGTGGTTTTCCTAATTGACATGCATGAGCCTTTAACGAATTTAATACTGATTGATTTTTTAATAAATATCTAATTTCACTAACAAATCGATCCGCTGTTAAATCTTTTTCCAAGATCATTCGCGCTGCTTTTGCATTCACAAGTTCTCGAGCATTATATTCCTGATGATTCGCTACAACATAAGGACTAGGAATAATTAAAGAAGCTGCCCCTAAAGCTGTAATTTCAGCAAGTGTTGTCGCTCCAGCACGTGAAACAATAATATCACAGCTTGAAATCAAACTAGGCATATCATCAATATAATTGACCAAGTGAATCGAGTCATTTAAATCACTTAATTCCTCTTTCATTTCATCATAATATTTTTTACCTGTAACATAAATAACATCATAATCATCATATTGCATCTGTCGCAATGCTTCTTTCATCACACGATTCACTGATGATGAACCTAGACTTCCCATCACAATAACAACTGTCTGACGTTTGGCAGGAATGTGATAAAGATCATGAATATCTTTAAGTTCCTGATGCGTCACCACGCTAGCACGTGGATTCCCTAATAAAACAGTCTTATTGCTTGGAAATTCATTATACGCTTTTTGATAACAACATACAATCTTATTCACTCTTTTTATTAAAACTTTATTTGTTAAACCAATAATAGAATTCTGTTCATGAATCATTGTAGGGATTTTCAATCGAGAAGCAGCCATGACAATAGAAGCACTTGGATAGCCTCCAAAACCAATCACAATATCTGGCTGAAATTCTTTCAAGATTTGTTTTGATTCTTTTAATGATTTCATAAAAATGAAAGCATTTTTTAACTTTTGTAAAGGATTACCAACTAATCCTTTAACTGCCAATCCACGATACTGATATCCTAGTTCAGGAACAATTTGTGATTCTAAACGATCAGTTGTTCCAACAAATAAAAATTTAGCATTGGCATCTTGTGTTTTGATATACTCAACAAGGGCTAAAGCAGGATACAAATGTCCACCTGTTCCCCCTGCACTTACAATTATTTTCATTTCTCACCACTCCTAATTCACATTATAACATATCATGACAAGATTTCGAGATATTAATTAAAATTCCTATACTCATTAATGTTATAACTAAACTTGTACCACCATATGACATCAATGGCAAGGTTACACCTGTCACCGGAAATAATCCTACCACAACTCCCAGATTAATTAAAGTCTGAATACCGATCATCGAAATAATTCCAATCATCAAAAAGCCACCAAATAGATCAGGTGCATTTTGACTCACCTTTAAAACCGTCTTAAATAGACTGGTATATAATCCAATCACAATAATTCCCCCTATAAAGCCAAATTCTTCAGCTATAATCGCAAAAATAAAATCTGTCTGGGGTTCTGGTAAATAAAAATGTTTTTGAATACTTTTATCAAATCCAACGCCTAATAATCCACCTGGTCCAATGGCATATAGAGCCTGTATAGCCTGAAAACCACTGCCTAATGGATCCTGGAATGGATTTAAAAAAGACAATATACGCTCCATACGATAAGGAGCAGATAAAATCATAATCACAATTCCAATGACTCCCAGTATTCCTAACCCCACAAAATAACGAAAGGGAAATGGCGAAACAATCATCATCACAATGACGCTACATGCCATAACAACACCACTCCCAAAATCCGGCTGTAACATAATCAACAAAAAACCTAGTCCCATCATAAGTAAAACTGGCAGGCTATATCTGATTTTTTTCATATGATAGTAATGCTTTTCCATATAAACCGCACTAAAAATAATAATACCAATTTTAAACAACTCACTTGGCTGCAATGCAAAAATACCAAAATTAAACCAGCTGCGACTCCCACCTCTGACAACCCCTAAACCTGGTATTAAGACAAGAATTAATAAAAGAAAACAGATGATTAAAATAAACTTATAATATTTTTTGTAAAGATGATAATCAATACGTGAAGTCACAAACATGGCTATAAAACCTAAAACAGCAAAAATCATTTGTCTTTTGATGTAATACAAAGCATCATCATATTTATAAAGTGCCCAAATATGAGAAGAACTATAAACACTTATTAATCCTATAATGACAATGATGATTGTTAAAATCGTGATTTTTTTTGTTTTCATGGTGGCACCTCCATCATTTTACTATATGAAAAAAAGACAAAAAAAGAAGATACATCTTCGCATCTTCTTATCTATAGATTTTTCACCGTGTTGATAAATGACGTGTATATTTAATCATTGATACACCAGCATAAATAGCCACAATGATTTCTGTCAATACCATAGCTAACCATAAAGCATTAGGATTTATAAGTGGCAGAATGAAAATCAAGACTCCACTGATGACCAATCCTCTAGAAACTGAAACAATAAAGGCACTTCTTGGTTTTAATATAGCCTGAAAATAATATGTTGAAAAAATATTAAAAGGCAATAAAAGGAATGATAAACCATAACATCTTATAATCCAAGGAGCTATTTTCATAATTTCAGGTGTCGGCGTCATAAAAATACAAACAAATAGCATTGGCGTAAATAAAGACAATGCTGTCCATAAAAGGCTAAAAAATGTAACACTCATAAGTGCATATTTTAAAACTTCCTGAATACGTTGAGGTTGATGAGCACCAAAATTAACAGAAATAATAGGTTGTGCTGCCTGTCCCACACTATAGGCACAACATTGCACAAAAGTTGAAACATTCACAATAATACCATATACAGATAAAGCATTTGTTCCCAAATATTTCATAATCTGACGATTAAATAAGATTGTTAAAATTCCCATAGCCACATCAATAAAAAATGTTGAAAAACCAGTCACCGTTATTTGAGACAATCTAGCCATAAAATGTTTTGGTATAACTAATTTTAAGGTATTGCTCTTTTTTAAAAATGAGTGAGTATAACAAGTGTCGAAATAACTGCTCCAATAGCAGTCGCCAAACCTGCACCATAAATTCCCATATCAAACACAAATACAAAAACATAATCTCCAAAAATGTTAATAACGGCTGATCAAAAACAACAATAACAAACCATGATAGTAAAGCTAATAATATAGAGCCTATCACTGAAACAGTAAAAACTTCCCCTGCTTCATCATCTTTTTGAGATCCCTGTCCTTTAATTGTACTAAAAATAACTGCTCCACCTATTCCCATTAACAAGCCAAGGCTATAAATAATATTCCATATTGGAGCAACGACCACCAAAGCAGCTGTTCCATCAGGACCTTGATATTGTCCAACCATGGCCATATCTACAATTGAATAAATAGAAGTGACTAATGCACTTCCAAAAGCAGCAGCCAAATATTTAAAATATATTGGTCTTATCTTTCCGTGAATAAAATCCATATAATCCTCCTTTTTTGTAGAAATAAAAAACTGGATAAGAAACAGGTATTTCAACCTGTAGCCTTATCCAGCTCACCATTTCTCATGAATGGCTCACCCTCCGAGCAAGCACTCACATTTAATCACATATTTTTCATACGTCAAGTCATAGTCACAATGATTTTGACTTTTATAAACTCCTTTGACTATGAATTCCATTCATTAATAATCTGTTTAAAAACTCTTCCTCTTTCTTCATATCCACTAAATTCATCATATGAACTTGTTGAAGGGGATAATAATACAACATCTCCTTCATGAGCTATTTGTTGAGCCTTTAAAACAGCATCTTTCATATGTTCAACAACAATTGTATTGTCTATATGCATTTCTCTAGCAAATCTTTCCTTTGCCTCACCAAAACAAATAAGCGTTGAGATCTTTGAAGCATAAGATGACATCTCTGTTAAATCCAGACCCTTTTCATGACCACCCATTAATAATATAACCGGCTGTTTAAAAGCTTTTAAAGCAATAATCGCTGCATCTGTATTTGTCGCTTTAGAATCATTATAATATTTAACACCGTGATATTCTCTTACAAATTCTATACGGTGTTCTACTCCCTGAAAAGAAGCCAAAGTATCATGAATATCTGATAAAGACACATGACTTAATGCACAGGCAATAATCGCAATCATCATATTTTGAATATTATGATCACCTACTATTTTTATTTCATCCAAATCAATAACATGATTTCCTTTATAATAAATCGCTTGATTTTGAATTATACAATCAGCTGGTTTAGTTAAAGAAAAAGTCACTCTTTGAGCCAAAACAGGATATTTTCTTAAATAACTCTGCAAGATTTCATCATCCAAATTTTCAATAAAATAATCTTGCTTATCTTGATTCATATAAATACGTGTTTTAGAAGCATAATATTCATCCAGTGAAGCCATATAATCCAAATGATCTGGAGTCAGATTTATAATTGTAGAAATATGTGGATGAAACTTTTCAATATCTAATAATTGAAAATTAGACATTTCTAAAACCACATCATACCCATCACGATGAAGCAAATCATTGTCTAGAACACAAGAGGAATAAGGTATACCCACATTACCTGCCAAACAAGACAAATGATGGGCATGTTTTAAAATCTCATCAATTAATGTCACTGTTGTTGTTTTCCCATTTGTTCCTGTAATAGCAATATAATTTTGCATTTTAGCAACTTGATAAGCCAGTTCAATTTCAGTATAAACTGGAATTCCTCTTTCTTTCAACCTTAAAACAAATGGTTTATGATAATTAATTCCTGGATTTTTCACAACAAAATCAAAATCTCTTTCAAACAGTTCTTGTGGATGTCCTCCTGTAATCATCTCAATACCACGATGCACATATTCATCATAACAAGCAATCTTTTCACGACTAGCATATTCATTCACTGTGATAGTTGCATGTAATGCAGTCAATAATTCGACTGCTGCTTGACCACTTTTAGCCAATCCTAAAACTAAAACTTTTTTCCCGTTCAACATATTACATAACTCCTAAAACAATCCCAATAATTCCACAAATAAAACCTAAAAACCAAAATGAAATGACAACTTGTTGTTCACTCCATCCAAGCATTTCAAAATGATGGTGAATGGGTGCCATCTTAAACACACGTTTGCCTCTTGTTTTGAAAGATACAACCTGAATAATCACTGATAAAGTTTCAATCAAGAAAACACCACCAATTAAAATAAACAGAAGTTCCTGACGTGTTAATACAGCCAAAGCTGCTAAAAATCCACCTAAAGCTAATGAACCAGTATCTCCCATAAAAATACGTGCAGGATGATAATTAAAACACATAAATCCTAGTAATGTTCCCACCACTGCCATAGCATAGATGGCAATGTCATAATCTTTATTCATAATCGCAAAAATAACAAAAACAGAAATCGCAATCATCGAAAGTCCTGTTGCTAGACCATCTAATCCATCTGTTAAATTCACCGCATTGCTGCCCGCTGTAAACATAAAATATACCAAAATAGGATATAACCATCCAATATCAATTTCTATATGTAATAAAGGGATAGAAATTGCAGTATCAAATCCAGGTATAAAAAACTTAGCTAAAATATAAAAAGCAATGGCTACAACTGATTGTAATGTATATTTATATAAAGGTTTCAATCCATCATTTGTCTTTCTGACAACAATTAAATAATCATCAATAAATCCAACCAATCCAAAACCTACAAAAGAAAAAGTTAAAAGATGTATATAAGGATTATTTAACGAAGTGAAATTCAAAATATAAACCACAACTACAGCACATAAGATAAAGACAATTCCACCCATTGTTGGTGTACCACCTTTTGCTTTATGCGACTGTAAACCTTCTTCTCTTTCTACCTGTCCAAATTTTAATTTTTTTAAATATTGAATCGCTTTTGGCATAACAGCCAACACCAAAATAAATCCCACTAAAAAGTTCAAAACAATTCTTAAAAAGACCATATTAAACATAATAAGACTCCTTTACCACTTTTATCTTTTTTACAATATATCATATTTTCCACACAATAACAACAATCAAAAAAGTCCTCTCTATTTATAATTATCAATATTTATCGACATAATATTTTTTTATTATTTTCTTTATCTTCAAACCATTTTCTATATAATGTTGACTAGGAGTGAGAGAAAATGAAAAAAGCATTTAGTAATGAATTATATGTAGAACTACAATCTAAACACATTCAAGAAAGAATTGCTCAATTCGACAATAAATTATATCTAGAATTTGGGGGAAAACTTTTCGATGATACACATGCTTCTCGTGTTTTACCTGGTTTTGAACCCGACAGCAAGTTAAAGATGTTATTAACTTTAAAAGATAAAGTAGAAGTGATTATCGCTGTTTGTGCTAAAGACTTAGAAAGACATAAAATGCGAAGAGATTTAGGTATTTCATATGATGATGAAGTTATTCGATTAATTAATGAATATGAAAACGTTGGATTATATGTAGGAAGTGTCACAATTACACAGTACCAGCATCAAAATTCTGCCGATACTTTTAAAACAAAGCTAGAAAAACGCGGCATTAAAGTTTTTATGCAATATCCTATTGAAAATTATCCTCATAATGTTGATCATATTATTTCACCAGAAGGATTTGGTAAAAATGATTATATTATCACGACAAAGCCATTAGTTGTTGTGACTGCTCCAGGTCCTGGTTCAGGAAAAATGGCAACATGTCTATCTCAGCTTTATCATGAACATCTTCATGGCATTCGTGCTGGATATGCAAAATTTGAAACTTTCCCAATTTGGAACTTACCATTAAAACATCCTGTTAACCTTGCTTACGAAGCAGCAACCATTGATTTGAATGATGTCAATATGATTGATCCTTTCCATCTTGAAAAATATGGAGAAACAACTGTCAACTATAATCGTGATATTGAAATTTTCCCTGTATTAAATACAATGTTTAAGAAAATTTTTGGAGAATCACCATATGCTTCTCCTACTGACATGGGAGTCAACATGGCTGGTTATGCAATTATTGATAATGAAGCGGCTAAAGATGCTAGCTGTCGTGAAATTGTACGTCGTTATTATCATGCGCAAGTTGATTATTTAATGGGTAAAATCAATGATCAGTCTTTAGAAAAAATGCAGATGTTATTATCTCAGGCAGGTGTCGATGCGAAAAACCGTAAATGTGCTATTGTAGCCAGAGAAGTTGCACAAACACGCCAAGGTCCTGTCTGTGCAATAGAATTAAATGATGGTCATTTAATCAGTGGAAAAACATCATCATTATTACGTGCATCAAGTGCTGCTATGTTAAATGCATTAAAATATTTAGCTGGTATTGAACAAGATATTGAATTAATTTCACCAACTATGCTGCATTCTATTCTATCTTTAAAAAATGACTATTTAAATATGAAAACACCATTATTGGATATTGATGAAGTCCTTTTAACACTCACCATTGCTTCAGCTCAAGACCAGAATGCTAAAAAATGTCTAGAAGCTCTTCCTTTATTAAAGGACTGTGAAATTCATTCAACTGTCATTTTAAGTAATAAAGATACAGAAACATTAAGAAAACTCAAAATGAACTTAACTTGTGATCCTAAGCATGCCAGTGCTTAGGATTTTTTTATAGAAAAAGAACCTATTTTTTTAGGTTCATTTGCATCATTTGCTGATATTCACTAGCTACACTTTGATAAAGTCTGGCAAATGTATAATCAACATTATATTGTGTTAAAACAGCTTTATAAGGAATATGTGGTATTCCTTTCATTCTAAACAATTGTAATAATAAATCTAATTGTTCATCTTTATTTAAAGCAAAGAAAACAAAAGGTTGATCCATAGATGAAGAAGGCAACATCTGTTCCTGATATGTATAACCATCCATATTTAATAAATAACCCATTTTCTGATATAGATGCTGTATAGAAATATCTCTTACATCAATATCTAATTCATTTGCTATTTCTTTTATCTTTCCTTTGATATCATCACTTAAACGATATATTAAAATTGTATCTTTCATAATAATCCTTTCTTATTGTTCCAAATCGCCTAATTCTGTTTCAATTTTTTCATTATCCATGAATTGATCAATATATTCACATGCCTGTGTAATAGACAACTCATTAGGAATAATGACAGATGCATTCATTCCCACTGAATAACATGGCATAGAGGCACTATCACCTATAATCTGATAAGACTGAATATCCCAGTTTGGCATTTGAGATAACTGCATTTGAACAAGCGCATTCATTTCCTCACTTGGCATATTGGTTTCAATACTTTGACTGATTGTATCCAAAACTTGTGAAAAAGATGTTAATATTGCTGGTGAGCAAACTTTTTTTACAATAGCCGAAATCATGCGTTGCTGGTTTCTTCCTCTTGCAAAATCTCCATCAACAAATGATTTTCTTTCTCTTACAAAAGCCAATGCCTCCTTGGCATTCAGATGATTTTCTCCTTCTTGAATCTGATAGCCACCAATCTTTGTTGTAAATTCTTCTGGAGAATGAACTGTCACACCACCCAATGCATCTACAATATCCATAAAAGACGTAAAGTTCATACGAACATAATAATTAATATCCTGATCAACCATATCTGTTAAAGTATCAATACTTTCCTGTAATCCATACATTCCTGTATGCGTAAATTTATCATATTCACCATTTCGATGTAATGGATAATAAATATCACGGGGAATACTAATCAATAATATTTGCTTGGTTGTAGGATTAATACCTACCAGCATATTCACATCACTACGTGATACAGCCGTTAAATCTCCATATTCATCATTACCACTAATATAAACCAAAAATGGTTTTTCAGTCACATCGACACTTTTTGCATTCACAGCTGCTTCATCACGTTTAACTTGATAAATAACACGTGTATCATCAGAAAAGCTTTCTTTTTCCTGTTCAACTAGACTTCTAAAAGCTTCATCTAAAATAATTGCATCCACATCTTTTTGATAAAGTTTTGTGACTAACTGATGGAAATCAGAGGAATCATCCAAAGATATCTTTCCCACCTCAGATTCAATTTGATCAACTGTATAATCCATCGTTGATTCATCTACATATGATACATGTGAAAGCAAATGATCTGGCAATTGATGTTCATTTTTAATAACAGAATCTTTTAAGACAATCACAGAAATAGCACGTGTCTGAAATTGTTCTTCAGCTAATAAATCAACAACCTGTCCTGTCTTATAAATATAAAACGAACCTACAGCCATCAAACAACTTAATAACAAACTTAAAAATTGTGTCAATAAAGAACGTTTACTTCCTTTTTTCTTATAGAAAATCAAAAAATATTCTCCAACCATTAAAATAACCAGAACAACTGCTGTGGCTATCAAATACTTCATAGGTACAAATTGAATAAAATACATTGTTGATAGTAAAACAATGGACATTAAAAACTGAATACTATATACAATACGACGTAAATATTTATTATCTATTTTTTTCATAACGACACATCCTTTTTGTTAGAGTATCATATTTTGACATTTTTCGCAATGAGTTGTATCCATTGACATTTGCATTTATCCAAAAAATCATGTAAAATATTTCCCTATACAAATCCAAAGGGGTGATGATATGAACGTGAATACAATCTTAAATTATGTTGATCTACGTGGTGATTTACTCACGACACAATTTCCTTATAATGAAATAGATGCCTTAATTTTCAGTGAACTGGCTTATGCCAATTTAGATCAGATTATTGAACCCTTACATCAACCTCCTTTATGGCTGGTCTATCAAAAATATGTCCAAAGGAATCAATCATTATCTGATCAGGAACTTCAAAAAATTCAGATTCCCAGTCATGAACTTTTTGAAAAAATGGCTTCCGCTCCCCGTTATCAAAACATTCGTGTTCTTGATTATGTTAATGATGTCAATAAAGAACTTGTCAAACAATTTTCAGCATTGGCTTTATTATTAGAAGACGGACGTATTGTGATTGCCTTTCGAGGAACGGATGATTCATTAATTGGATGGCATGAAGATTTTTTGATGTTATGTGAAAAAAGTGTTCCTGCTCAAGAATCATCAGTGCATTTTGTAGAACATATCGCTAAACTCTCAATACCATCTTCACTTCTTGCTGATTTAAAAAATCCTTTTATAGATGCTTCATTATGGCAACGTTTCAAAAAACATTTTCAATATCAAAAACAACGTCCACTCTGGCTGGTCGGACATTCCAAAGGAGGAAATCTCGCTATTTACGCTGCCTGTTTTTGTCAGACAAGTGCTCAAAAACGCATTTTTCAGGTTGATAACTTTGATGGTCCGGGATTCCATGACGAGATTTTAAAATCATCTGCTTATCGTCAAATGTTGCCTTACATTCATAGTTACATTCCTCATTATTCTTTTTTTGGCATTGTTTTAGGACATGAAGAAAACTATACAGTTGTCAAGAGTCATGAAACAGGAATGATGCAGCATAATGCTTTTTCATGGAAGCTTCAGGCCCATCATTTTGAAGTCGATGAACTATCATATGAAAGTGTACAGTTTGCTATTAAAGTTATCCTTTTCTTAGAAAAATTAAGTTATGAAGAAAAACATCAGTTTGTGGAAGCGATGTTTTCATTATTTGACAATTTAAATTTATATAATTTTTCTGATTTATCACACATTTCCTATAAACATATCATGAATGGAATTAAAGAAATCACTTTATTAAAACCCAAAACACGTAATATGCTTTTAGAAGTTTTACATATGTTATGGCTAGAAGCCAAAAAGATCAAAAGAGGGCATTGACAAAATCATTTGTCTGCCCCTTTTTTATAAATCATCTTCAATTGCACTCGATTTGGCATATGCTGTTGATTTTGCCTCAAAAAAATCTGTTTTAATTTGATTAGCCTGACTATAAAGATTTACCCACTGCATTGCTTCTGGTTCATCCTGATAACCTTCAAAAAGCGGTTCAAACCCTAGTGAAGTCGCACGTAAATTACCCAAATAATGAATGTAATCACTGACCATAGTCATGGTTAACCCTTCAATGCGATCACCTATCACATATTGTGCCCAGGCTATTTCCTCCTCAACACCACGTTTTAACATTTGACGATAAACAGCTATTTTTTCATCATCAAAGAGTTGTGGTTCTTCTTTTTGTAATTCTAAAATCATATTCCTGAATAACCATAAATGTGTATTTTCATCACGGTTAATATAACGTATTTCCTGTGCTGAACCAGACATTTTTCCCATTCTTCCTAAATTATAGAAGAACATAAAACCACTATAAAAATAAATACCTTCTAAAATATAATTTGCCATGATTGTCTTCATTAAATGAAATGCATCTTTATGCTGTAAAAAATCATTATATTGTTCACCAATAAATTGATTACGTTTTAATAAATGTTCATCATATTTCCATTGATATAAAATTTCATCACGTTTATCTGGTGAACAAATTGTATCTAACATATAACTATAACTTTGTGAATGTACAGCTTCCTGAAACGCCTGAATTGTTAAACATAAATTAATCTCATTGGCTGTAATATATTCTCCAATATGCGGTAAATTCGCTGTTTGTAAAGAATCCAAAAACACAAGAAACGATAGAATTTTATCATAAGCCTGTCTTTCTTCATCTTTCAACAAACGATAATCTTTGACATCTTGAGTTAAATTGATTTCTTCAGGTATCCAAAAATTATTCATTGCCTGACGATACCAGTCATGTACCCATTGATACTTCATATGATTAAAATCATTCAGATTCGTCGTATTTCCATTAATCATACGACGTTTTCTTACATCAATATCGCCTTGTGCATTAAATAATGCCTTTGCTTTTAATTCCATAATTCCTCCCTCTATGCACTGCATGATTCACATTCTTCAATTTCTAAAGATTGACTTCTTACGTAGTAAATCGTCTTAACATTATTTTCATATGCTAAAATATATAAATTTAAAAGTTTTCTAAATGTAAATTCCTGTGTCATATAAATATTTAATGACTGCGACTGATCAATATGACGTTGTCGAATTCCAGCAGCTTTGATTAGCCATTCTTGATCCATATAATGTGCATTTTTATATAACCAGAATGTTTTTGGATTTAAATCTGGTGCCACTCTTCGCATCATACTTCCTTTTTTCTCTTCAATAAAGAATTTTTTCATGATTGGATCAATAGAAGCTGTTGTTCCAGCAATAATAGATGTAGAAGAAGTGGGTGCAATAGCCATTAAATAACCATTACGTAAACCATAACGATGAATCATGGTTTCTAATTGTTGCCACTCTTTAGATTGATAATGACGTTTTTGAAAATACATACCGGTATCATAATCACTACCCTCAAAACCGTGATAACGACCTTTTTCTTTAGCCAATAAACATGATGCTTCTAGTGTATAGTAATTTATTTTTTCATATAACTGATCCACAAATTCTAAATGCTGTTCACTTTCAAAAGGAATGCCCTTTTGGCATAACATATGATGATAACCACTTGTTCCTAAACCAATAGCACGATATTTCTGATTCGTTATTTGAGCAAATGGTAATGGGTAATCATTCAAATCAATAACATTATCTAAAGCTCTCACAACAACATGAATAATATGTCTTAACTCTGCTTCATCATCAACATTTATTTTTCCTAATGTTAAGGATGCAAGATTACACACGACAAAATCTCCTGGTTTTGTTTTTTCAACAACGACCTCTTCCCCATCAACATGCATAACTTCCTTATCTAAAAAAGTCATAGCACTCATGTTTTGCGCAATTTCACTGCATAAATTACTACAATAAATCATACCTTGATGATGATTAGGATTCATTTCATTGACACGATCACGATTAAAGGCAAAAGGTGTTCCTGTTTCTACCAGCGATTTAATAATCAATCTGACAACCTCTTTGACACTCATGACTCTTTTAGAAATACGTTCATCCTGGATACAATCTAAGTAATGCTCCTGCCATTCTTGGCCATAATAATCTTCTAAATGATAACCCTTGATCTGATAAATTTCATGAGGACACATCATATACCATGGGGCATCAATATCATCTCTAGCCAATTGCCAAAATAAGTCTGGATAGCAGACAGCTGGAAAAATATCGTGCGCCTTCATACGATCATCTCCATTATTTGTACGAATCTGCAAGAACTCTGGCAAATCTTTATGCCAGACGTCTAAATAAACAGCTGCTGCTCCCTGTCTGACACCTAACTGATCAACAGCAATCGCCGTATCATTAACCAGTTTCAGCCAGCGAATCACACCACCAGCTGCACCTTTATAGCCACGAATATCACTGCCATTCGCCCTGACTTTTCCAAAATAGAGTCCCATACCTCCACCATGTTTAGAAACTTGAGCAAAATGATCTAAACTTTTATAAATACCATCCAATGAATCATCAACAACATCAATAAAACATGAACTCATTTGATGGAATGGTTTTCTGGCATTCGCCATTGTTGGTGTTGCCATTGTCACTTTAAGTGTACTTAAAATATCATAAAATTGTTTTGCCCAATAAACACGATCATTTTCTAGCATCGCTAAATGCATCGCAATCCCCATAAACATTTCCTGTGGTGTTTCTAAAACATGATGATCATGATCTTGAATCAAATAACGTTTATATAACATATCTAATCCACTATAATTCAATAATTCATTACGTTGATCTTGAATGTATTGTGACAATTCTTCAATTTCATCAGATTGATAATGTTCTAAAATATAATTTCCATAATATCCTTCTTGTGTTAAATATTGAATTTTTTGATAAAAAGTTGAAATTCCCAACATTTCATTGCGACATTGAACCTGACAAATGATATCATATACCAAAAAACGACCTGCAATCATTTCCCAGAAAGGTTCCTCAACACTTGTCAGTTCATCACTTGCCTGAATTAAACTGATCAAAGCTTCATGAGAAGTCATACCTTCTTTATAAAACGTACTCCACTTTTCATAAAGACGCTGTAAATGCTCTCTTCCAATCGCAAAATCCTGAATCATTTTATAAAAAACATCTTTTAATTTTTGATGACCTATTTTATCTAAAAATAGTGTGATCATATCTTCATTCATATCCATTTTTTCACATCCTTGAAGGCATTGTATCACAGCATAAAAACATTTGACCACTTATATGCCTATAAAAATTCTCATATCATTTCATTGGTAATTTAAAAATTATTATGTTATGATAATGACCTATTGGAGGTAAATATGTTACATATACTTGAACATTCTTTAGAAGATTTAATACCTATGCTTCCATTTTTATTTCTAACTTATCTATTAATGGAATATATTGAACATAGAAATAATCAGAAGTTTGAAAACCTTTTGGCACGTACGCAAAAATTAGGACCACTGATTGGTAGTCTTTTAGGAATCATCCCTCAATGTGGATTTTCTGTCATTGCCAGTGGATTATATATGAATCAAAGTATCAGTTTAGGAACTTTGTTAGCTGTGTTTATTGCTACAAGTGATGATGCTATTCCTATTTTAATTGCCCAGCCAAAACAGGCACAGACATTATTTGTGATTATTGGTTTAAAAATCATTGTGGCAATTGTTGTTGGTTATCTGGTGGATGGATTAATTCAATCTCATCGTCTTTCTAACAATCATAGCTTACATGATATACATGAACACTGTAAAGAAGAAGAACATGGACATGGTATTATTTATTTAGCTTTATTACACACTTTCAAAATCTTTGTTTTTGTCTTTATTGTTAATTTTGTATTAACATGGCTGATTGAAGAAATTGGTGCAGATACATTGAACTATATTTTAGTTCATGGTTCTATTTTTCAACCTGTTATCGCTGCTCTTACTGGCTTTATTCCTAACTGTGCTGCAAGTGTCATTTTATCACAGCTCTATCTTGATCAGGTCTTAAGCTTTGGTTCTTTATTTGCAGGACTTATGACGAGCACAGGACTTGGTTTACTTGTCTTGTTACGTATGTATGATAATAAAAAAGACATTTTAAGAATTGTTCTTATCATGTTTGTAAGTGCAACGATTATAGGCATTTTTCTACAATTATTTTAAAACCGTAGGCTTTCGTCTACGGTTCTTTATTTGTGATAATCTTTGACATCTTCTAATAAAAACTCATGGTTTTGAGGCTGTTTTCTTTGAAATTCATGAAAATGTTCTTCCGTTACAGCTTTCACTTCTAAAGCTAGTTCTCGTGACGACATACGACGTGCTCCTCGTCCAATGACAATGGACTGCTCCAAAGCATCAGAAGTTGCAACAACAACACGATAATCACTTGCTAATTGATGGGTCACACGTTCAATATACATATCTGCAGTTTGGGCTTCTTTGGTATAAACAACATAAACATTATGATGCTTTTCTTGACTCCCTAGATTCTGTTTCACCTTATAAGCATCAAAAACAATAATCATAAGGCATTGTTTATACCCTTGATAATTACTGAGTATATCAATCAGTCGATCACGTGCAACACCTAAGTTTGTGCTTGCTAAATCTTTGAGTTCTGGCCACGAATGAATAACATTATATCCATCAACCAAAAGGCATTCAGGTTTCATTTTAACACTCATAGATGTTTCTTGAGGCTGATGCTGACGATAATAATCATCAGCTAAACGACGTTTTATAGGTCCATATGTTCTTTGAAAGATAGCATCCAATTCTTCATCTTCATTTTGATATTGTGGTGCATCATGATATGCATGATGCGTATTTTTATTTTTTGTATATTGATAAGGAATATGCATATATTGCTCAACTTCATCCCATGCCACATAAAAACCTGCTCCATGTTGACAAAAGACTGAACCTGTTGGATGAGCCTGATCTGTTTCACTATCATATCCTTTTTGTTTTATAATGTCTTCTTGATTATGACAAGGAAAATACCCTTTCATATGGCAGATCATGCGTCCTTTACCTTTTGTTAAAGCAATCACTTCTTGCTGATAATCTTGTAAGCAGGCCACTGGCCCTTCACCATATAAATCAATACTATCAATCTGTTCTTCAATTCTCACTTTGGTGTGTCTTTTTTCCATATCATACAAAACACGACTCAACGCATCTTTAGGTATATGAATATGAATATCATAATAAGGTTCTAATAAAATAGATTTTCCTCTTTTTAACCCATGACGAATCGCACGATATGTAGCTTCTCTTAAATCACCACCCTCAGTATGTTTTTGATGAACTTTCCCTGCTATTAAACTGATTTTTATGTCAGTTATAGAAGCTCCTGTTAAAACACCTGGATGTTCTATTTCTTGACAATGTGTCATAATTAAACGCTGATACTGTAATGGCAGCTGATCTGTTGTACATTGACTTTCATAAACCAGACCACTCCCTTGAGCAAGTGGTTCCAATAAGACATGAACTTCTCCATAATGACGCAATGGTTCAAAATGTCCAACGCCCTCCACTGGTTCACTCAGTGTTTCTTTATACAAGATTTCACCATGATCAAAACTGACTTCCTCATGAAATCTTTCACGAATGATATTTTGTAAAACTTCAATTTGAATTTCACCCATCAATTGAATATAGATATCTTGTGTCTGTGACATATATGTCACATGTAATGTTGGGTCTTCTTGAGCTAAAGTCTGTAGATTCTTTAACATTTGGTGCTGATCACAATGAGGAGATAAAACAACACGATAAGTCATGTAAGGCATCATCACAGGTTGCGTGAATGTCTGATTTGTAAGTGTCATTCCTGGAAGAAAACTTTTTAAACCTTTTAAAGCAACCACATCTCCTGCCTTTGCTTCTTGCAGCAACGTATATTTTGGTCCCTCATATAAACGAATCTGATCAATTTTTTCATCTTGAATCTTTTCTTTCACATGCAATGTTCCACCAGTTATTTTTATATGTGTTAAACGATTGCCTTGTTCATCATGACTCACTTTATAAACAAAGCCATCCAATGAATCCTTATATGTTGGTTCTGTGGTATAGGTATCTAGTAAATCTAAAAAAGCGCTGACCCCTTCATTTTTTAAAGCTGAGCCAAAGAACACTGGAAAAATTTGTCTTTTCATAATACATTCTTGAATATGTCCCAAATCAATCACTTGATGGTCCATATATTCTTCCAACAATGTTTCATTAACGAGAGCCAGATTTTCATAGAGCTGTGTTACTGGCATCGAGAAATTTAAACAGTTTTCATGATATTTTTCTGTCAATTCTTGAAATAAGTATTCACGAGAATAAGTTGTCTGATCCATCTTATTCATAAAAATAAAAGTGGGAATATGATAATGTTCTAATAAATGCCAAATTGTTTCACTATGTGACTGTATACCATCCATTCCATTGACCACAATAATCGCATAATCTAGAATGTGTAAAGTTCTTTCCATTTCAGCTGAAAAATCAACATGGCCTGGTGTATCTATCAAAACAAACTGTGTATCTTTCCATGGAAACATCGCCTGTTTAGAAAAAATAGTAATGCCACGATGACGTTCCTGTTTGTCATAATCTAAAAATGTATCTTGATGATCTACACGTCCCAATTGTCGTATCTGTCCTGAAAGATAAAGCATACTTTCAGACAACGTTGTTTTTCCTGCATCAACATGTGCCAATATGCCAATCACAATTTTTTTCATATCATTGAACCTCCCAACCTTGAAGAATTATTATACACTATTTTTTTATGAAATACATCTTTTCATCTACCAAAAATATGTTAAAATATCCTAGAAAGAAGGGATATTATGTTTTTTAGACTTCATGTTATTATTTCAAGTGAAAATGAAAAAGATGAAAAACTGATTAAAGATTTACTTTATCAAATAAGACCAACATTGTCTATTTCACCTGCTAGAGAATATGCTGGTCTTAAAGATCATAGTGAATTTTATGCAACAGACGATATCACACCAGATCAAGTTCAACCCTTATTAGATCAATTGAATAATGATTGGGATGGTGCTCAGGATGATTGTATCTGTTATGGATTTAACACAAAGATGTTTCATGAACTGGTTTATTATTTAGGATTCACTCTATTTGAATAAAAAGTTTTAGGTACTTTTTTAATGACCTAAAACTTTTTTAAATTTATAAAAGAATGTCTCCGTTACTTTCAATAATCTCTTTATAGCGATAATAAGAATTTTTGATATGACGTTCTAGAGTGCCATGACCATCATTAAAACGATCAACATAAACAAAACCATAACGTTTTTTCATTTCACCAGTACCCGCTGATACAACATCAATAGGTCCCCAATAAAGATATCCCATCACTTCTACACCATCAAGGATTGCTTCATGTACATATTTTAAATGATCTTCAACATATTTCATTCTAAAAGCATCATCAATATGTCCATTTTCATCAAGATTTTCATCTAAACCAATACCATTTTCAACAATAAATAATGGCAAATGATAACGATCATATAAAACATTTAATACATAACGAATACCTTGTGGATCAATTGGCCAAGACCAAGGCTTTGGTGAACATCCTTCAAGATATGGATTCTCTTTTCCAGTCAATCCGCCAGTATCCCCATGAACATCACTTTCTTTATCGTAAGTTGAAGAACGATAATAACTAAAAGAGAAAAATTCAACTGTATTTTCTTTCATTAATTGAAGTTCCTGATGATCCATCACTGGTTCAAAATGATGTTCATTCCAGACACGTTTAACATAACCTGGAATCTCACCAAAACAGAAAGCATCTCCAAAATAGAAATTAGACATTCTTACAGTATCAAATGCACCCCATACATTATCAGGATCACAGTTATATGGATAAGTTGCTACTGATGAACATGTTAACATGCATCCTACTTTGGCTTGTGGATCCACTTCATGACAAAGTTTCACTGTCCAGGCATTAGCTACACATAAATGATAATAAGCCTGCCATTTATCTTCAAATGTTGTTGATCCAATTGGATCTTCAGGATTTTCTGGATTTAATGTCAAAACGCCTCCTGCAACTAAAGGATTACGCATCATATTATTCACTTCATTAAAAGTCAACCAATATTTCACTTTCCCTTTATAACGCTCAAAGACAGTTGTCACATAACGCTTCCAAAAATCAATCAAACGATGATCACGCCATCCTCCATATTCTGTAATAAGATGTAATGGTGTTTCATAATGACTTAATGTAATAACTGGTTCCATATGCAACTCTAACATCTTATCAATTAAGCGATCATAAAATGCCAAACCTTTTTCATTAGGTTCTTCTTCATCACCATTAGGAAAAATTCTACCCCAGGCAATAGAAGTTCTAAAACAATTAAATCCCATTCCAGCCATTAACTCTAAATCTTCTTCATAACGATGATAAAAATCAATAGCCTCATGACTTAAATAAACCTTATTGGGATCTAGACACATTTCATATTTTTGCTTATCTTGATTCCATTTTAAACCAGGATCTTTAGATCCAATACCAACCATGACATCAGTCACATTAGGAGCCTTTCCATCTTCTAGCCATGCTCCTTCACATTGGTTTGCAGCAACTGCTCCTCCCCATAAAAAATTTTTAGGAAAACTCATTTTATATACCTCCTCTATGTGCGCACGTTCTTGCGCTTAATATATATTTCTTTTGAAATCATCGCTCCTGCATTGCGATGTAAAGCAACCGACTTACCTTTAGGGGATAACCCGACGGGGACCAAAGCATGTCGGT
>NZ_NFHI01000004.1:0-90571 GCF_002159255.1 Massilimicrobiota sp. An80 | reverse complement strand
CGAGTCTTTTGTTTTTTCTGAATTTAGCATCGTTGGCAAGAGCGCTGATGGTATTTCTGGAAGCGATGAATAAAAGGTCGAGGAGAGAACGATCTCTGATGAAATAATCACGGAGCTCTTGGGCGACAGTAAAAACGATATGGCGATGCTTGCAGGAGAAAGTCATGGCAGAGATGGAAATGGAACGCTGTTTAGCTGATTTAGCGGCACACTTAGAGCAGAACCTGGATTTGCAGGTATGAGGGATGGTCGTTTCAAAACCGCAGTCAGGACATTCATACGTATCAAAACCAAGATAGACGGAACCACAGAGGATAGTATCGAGAATATTCTTATAAGTCACATCACGCATTCTATTGTCATTGTAAAGCTTAGTAATATAATCGATATTATCAAAAAAAATATAACCAAAAGATTCTTTAGTATTCTTTCTTATATAAGAAGATAAGACAGCAGAATCGTATAAAAGAGTATCAGGAGTAGAGAGATCAATCATAAGAACACCACCTAAGATGATTATACAATACAAAAAAGCGATAATCATCAAAGATGATTAATCGCCATGGACAAAATTTATTTTGTCCTTTTTTTATGAATTGCATGATTTGAATTTTGCATTATATGATATCTTATTATTAAAATATGATGATAGGTAAAATGATTGATTTCATAAAAAGGTCATTTATAGAAAATGCAAGAACAACATATGAAAAATAGATGAATTCTGTTTTCATTACAAAATAAAAGCACATCAGCGATGTGTTTTTATTTTGCAACTGATAACAAATTGCTTTATAATGTCATACAAGAGGTGGTCATATGCTTATTCATAAGATAGAAAAGACACATTTTTCACCAAGTGAATCAATCATTATTGATTATATTTTAAAAAAAGGCAAAGACATTAAAAATATGACTATTGCACAGATTGCTAATGAAACATATACATCATCGCCTCTTTTTATACGTATAGCTAAGAAATTAGGCTTTGATGGATGGAATGAATTTAAAGAAGCTTATTTGAAAGAATTAGATTATCTTTATCTCAATCAAGAAGTGGACGCAAATATTCCCTTTGTAGTTAATGACGACATAATGAATATTGCATACAATTTGTGTGTTTTAGAAAGGGAAACAATTCAAGATACATATTCACTTATAAGTCATGATGATTTACAAAAAGCTATCCGCTTATTACGCAACTGCAAGTATATAGATGTTTATAGTCGATCAGTTCATATGCATATAGTCCGCTCATTCCAAGAACGCATGTATATTCTTCATAGACATGTTCAATTATGTTCATTAAGTGATGAACTCGATTCAACATATTTAATGAGTGATCAAAATCATTGTGCAATCATTATTTCATATTCGGGACATGCTCCCCATATAAAACATCTGATTGAAACATTAAGAAAAAAACAAACTTCAATTATTGCTATTACAAATTTAGAAGATAATGAGCTATCTTTGTTAGCAGATGTGACTTTAAGAATGTCATCAAGAGAATTAATTTATACAAAGATTGCAGATTTTGCTAGTAGCCTGTCTTTAAAATATATATTGGATATTCTGTATAGTTGTATTTTTTCAATACATTATCAACAGAATCTGGATAATTGTATACAAATAGCAAAAGAATTAGATAATACCCAACATGAAGAATTCATGTAAATTAAGATTTTTTATTGTTGTAACAAGATGGTTGACAACTACTATAAATCATACTAAAATTGAACTACTTGGAGGATGAGTATGGAAAAAATTATTGATGTTCAACATTTATCTTTTGGATATGATGAAGATACTTTAACAATAGATGATATTTCTTTTAGTATAGAAAAAGGATCGTATACGACAATATTAGGACATAATGGAAGTGGAAAAAGTACTATCGCGAAATTACTGATGGGATTGTTAGAAAAAAAATCTGGAGAGATAGTTATTGGTGGAATTCCATTAACAGAAGAAACATTAAATCAAGTACGTAGTCAAATAGGAATTGTTTTTCAAAATCCTGATAATCAATTTATTGGTGCGACTGTAAGAGATGATATTGCTTTTGGATTAGAAAATAATTGTGTAGATCCTGCATTGATGGATGATATTATCAATGAATATGCAAAGAAAGTCAATATGTATGAGTTTTTGGATCACGAACCTACAAAATTATCAGGTGGTCAAAAACAAAGGGTAGCAATAGCCGGTATTTTAGCTATGAGCCCATCTATTATTATTTTAGATGAGGCAACAAGTATGTTAGATCCTAAAGGAAGAAACGAAATTAACGCTTTAGTCCATCAATTAAATAAAGATAAGAATATGACGATTGTTTCCATTACTCATGATATAGAAGAAGCAGCTTTATCTGATTATGTAATTTTATTAAGTGATGGACATATTGTAGATGAAGGACGACCTGAAGAAGTGTTAATGAAAAAAGAAGAAATAGAGAGCTTGGCTTTAGATATTCCTTTTGCTTATAAAATCAGCCATGGTTTACAAAAAATGGGAATATCTATTGCAGAGCAAATTGATAGAGAGAAGTTGGTGAATGAATTATGTCGATTACATTTAAAGAAGTAGAACATATTTATGCTCAAGATACCCCTTTTGCATATCATGCTTTAAAAGGAGTTAATCTTAATATTCAAAAGGGGAGTATGACAGCATTGATTGGTCATACTGGAAGTGGTAAATCAACGTTGATTCAACATATCAATGCTTTATTACTTCCTACATCAGGAGAAGTCAATGTAGAAGATATATTGATTACGGCAACGGATAAACCATCTTCTTTAAAACCTCTTAGAAAAAAAGCAGGGCTTGTTTTTCAATTCCCTGAGTATCAATTATTTGAAGAAACAATTTTAAAAGATATTATTTTTGGACCAAAAAACTTTGGTGTTAGTGAAGAAGAGGCTATTTCAATTGCAAAAAAAGTTATCAAATTAGTAGGATTAGATGAATCTTACTTAGAGCGTTCTCCATTTGATTTGTCTGGAGGACAAAAACGTCGTATAGCGATAGCAGGAATATTAGCAATGGATCCAGATATTTTAATTTTAGATGAGCCGACAGCTGGATTAGATCCACAGGGTGCTAAAGAAATGTTACAGCTTTTTAAAAAAGTGAATCAGGAAGGTAAAACGGTTATTCTTGTTTCTCATGATATGAATCAAGTCTTAGAATATTGTGATGATGTTGTTGTGATGAATCATGGTCAAGTTGAAAGACATGTATCTGTTGAAGAACTATTTAAAGAAACAGAGTATTTAACATCATTGAGTATTGATTTACCTATTATTACATCATTTATCTTAGAACTTAATAAAAATGGATTTCATATTGATCCGTCTATTAAAGATATTGATGTATTGATTCAGGAAATAGGAGGTCAATTACATGAATAATATGATGTTTGGGAAATACTTGCCTATTGATAGTTTTATTCATCGTTTAGATCCTAGATTAAAAATAGGTGCACTTTTATTACTGTTAATTGCTGTTTTCTTTGATGCAGGATTTATTGGATATGCCCTTTTAGGAACTTTTGTGATTATTATGACATTATTATCACATATCAAAGTATCACAGGTTCTCAAAGCCGTAAAACCAATGCTATTTATGATGGCATTTTTAATGATTTTTAATTTGTTATTTATTCAACAGGGAAATTTATTGTTTTCAATAGGTTTCATTAAGATCTATGATCAGGCAGTTTTACAAACTGTATATATATTTATTAGATTGATTATTATTATTATTATGACAACGATCTTAACTGCTACGACAAAACCTTTAGATTTAACATTAGGTATAGAACATCTTCTGTCACCTTTTAAAAAAATTGGATTTCCTACTCATGAAGTCGCTATGATGATTTCTATTGCATTGCGATTTATTCCAACTTTATTAGAAGAAACGCAAAGAATTATGAAAGCACAAGCTAGCCGAGGTGTAGAATTTTCAGAAGGGAGTTTAAAAGAAAAGATTTTATCAATCGTTTCACTTATTATTCCTTTGTTTATTTCAGCTTTTCAAAGAGCAGAAGATTTAGCCAATGCTATGGAAAGTCGTAATTATAATCCAGAAGCTAAACGTACAAGATATAAACAACTTGTATGGAAATTGTCTGATACAATTTCATTTTTATGTGTCATTGCAATATGTATAGCTATGGTTATAATGAGTTTTGTTTTATGAGAGTCAAATGTATTGTGAGTTATGATGGGACACGTTTTCATGGTTTCCAAGTTCAAAATAATGAACGTACAATTCAAGGTGAAATACAAAAAGCTATTAAAAAAATTAATGAAGAAGAAACTGTTATTCATGCATCAGGACGAACAGATGCGAAAGTCCATGCAGTTCATCAGGTATTTCATTTTGATACACAAAAAAGATTACCGGAAACGCAATGGAAAAGAGCCATTAATCACTTTTTACCTAATGATATTTACATTTTAGATGCTCAATATGTTGATGAAAATTTTCATTCACGATATAGTGCAGTTAAGAAAGAGTATCGTTATTTATTAAATACAAAAGAATATGATCCATTTCAAACCAATTACATTTATCAATATGGCCGTTCTTTAGATATTGAATTAATGAGAGAAGCAGCAAAAATTTTTATAGGAGAACATAATTTTGCGTCATTTTGCTGTTATGATCAATATGGGAATACAATTCGTTCTCTATATCATTTTGATATTGAAGAAAAGGATGGTATTATTACCTTTCGGTTAATTGGAAATGGATTTAGACGTTATATGGTTAGACATCTTGTTGGTGGTATCATTCAAGTTGGAGCTAAACGTATTCAAAAGGAACAACTTTTAGAAATGTTAGAAAGTTGTGGTCAAAAAAAATGTCTTTTTAAGGCCAAACCACAAGGTTTATATTTGCAGGAGGTGTATTATGAAGAAGACTAATTTTCATACACATACCTATCGTTGTGGACATGCTAATGGAAGCGAAGAGGAAATGGTATGTTCAGCTATTAAGATGGGGATTGAAGAATTAGGAATATCAGAGCATGTTCCATTACCACACTATCGTCAGCATCTTTTGAAATCTCTTGTAGCTATAAGAGGACCTAGAAGCTTTTTATCACTTGTTCATGCTTTTATTCAAAATGGACCTAGTATGAGAATGCCTTATCCAGATATGGAAAATTATTTGGATAAAATTAAAGAATGTCAAGATAAATATCAGGACCAGATAAGGATATATAAAGGTTTTGAAGCTGAAGGATTAGAAGAATATTTTGATTATTATCAAAGCTTATTATATGAGCATAAAGTTGATTATTTGATTTTAGGGCATCATTTTCATAAACATTGTGTTCATAGTGATTATTATGGCAAAGAGAATATGAAGAAAAAAGATATTTATCAATATTGTAATGATGTTGAAAAAGCTTTAGAAACAGGATTATTTAGTTATTTAGCTCATCCTGATTTGTTTTTAATAGGATATAAAGAGTTTGATTTAGATGCGAGAACTGTTTCGCAAAGAATCTGTGAAAAAGCGAAAGAGTTAAACATTCCTTTAGAAGTAAATGCAGGAGGAATAAGAAGAGGCTTAAGAAACGTTAATGGAGAGATGATTTATGCATATCCAAATACACACTTCTGGAAAATTGCAGGAGAAGTAGGAAATGATGTTATTTTAGGATTTGATGCTCATGATCCTTCTGATTTTAATGAAGCGATGTATAAGCAGATGTTAGATTTTTGTAAAGAACATAATCTCAATGTTATTGACCATTTCGATTTTTTACAAGGACATTTTGAAAAATTTCAAGGGGAGTATGATATAAGATAATTTATCTGCCTCTCTTTTTCTTTTTGTTATATTAAAAAAGGCGATGAATACAGAGAAAATCATATTGACAAAAATGCGAATATTGTTATAATAAGAGTTGCCTTATTTTAACGTTTGTAGCCCCGGAAACTACAGGAGGATTAAAAATGAGACAAACAACAATGGCTAAAGAAGCCACAATTGAACGTAAATGGTACGTTGTTGATGCTGAAGGATTAACTTTAGGACGTTTAGCATCAGAAGTAGCATCTGTATTAAGAGGAAAACATAAACCAACATTTACACCACATGTAGATACTGGTGATTATGTTATTATCGTTAATGCAGACAAAGTAGTAATGACTGGAAAAAAATTAGATACAGTTAAATACTATCATCATTCTGGTTGGTTAGGTGGTTTAAAAGTTAAAACTGCTCGCCAATTTAAAGAAACAAATCCAACAGGATTTGTAGAAGCAGCTGTTAAAGGTATGTTACCTCATAACACACTTGGAAGAAAACAAGGGATGAAATTATTTGTATACGCTGGTAGTGAACATCCACATGCTGCACAACAACCAGTTGAATTAAAAATTAAGGGATAAGGAGGACGAGAATAAATGGCTAATGTACAATACAGAGGAACTGGACGTAGAAAGTCTTCAGTAGCACGTGTTATTTTAACACCAGGTGCAGGAAAAATCGTCATCAATGGTAGAGAAGCAAAAGATTATTTACCATCAGATGTATTATTAATGATCGTCAACCAACCACTTGAATTAACTGGTACAACTGGTAAGTTTGATGTGATTGTTAATGTTAATGGTGGAGGTTACAGTGGACAAGCTGGAGCTATCCGTCATGGAATTTCAAGAGCTTTATTAGAAGCTGGAGAAGATTACAGACCAGTATTAAAAGCAGCTGGATTCTTGACTCGTGATGCAAGAGTTAAAGAACGTAAAAAATACGGACTTAAAGCAGCTCGTAGAGCACCACAGTTCTCAAAACGATAGTATTAAATTGTGGTCTGAGAACATCAGTAAAAATCAAATTATGCAAAAAACCCTCTATTTACGAGGGTTTTTTCATTTTCTTAATTGCTTTTGAAGACCGTGAATTTCTGATAAAAAGTGCTGAGAATTGCTAAAAAGCCATCTATTGACGGAAATTATGCAGCAAATATGCAGCAAACTGGCGTAATTTCTGCGTAAAATCCGGCGTAATTCTGGCGTAAGATTATGTGATGGAGCCTTTTGTATCATCTCGATATTTATCTAGATGTTCAAATTTGAACATCTTCTTTTGCATTATGAAACGGCCTACTGTCATATTGAAACATATCATAGATTTATTTAATTTTTGTTATATCTAAAATCGCAATACTCGGCTCCATCAGCTATGGTTTGGGTGCGTTTAAGTGTCATCCCCATCATATCTGCCAGTACAAAATCCAATTGACATATATGCTTAGCTAACTCAGGACAGTTTTCATCTGCACAAAGTTTGCATACACCACACTGGAAGTAATTATATCCTAATTCAAATTCATCTGTTTTTTCTAAAACATCTACAATCCAGTCATTTTCATATCTTCTAAGATGAGACTGAGCTTCCCATATTTTTCTCTTTTTCATTTTACGAGGACTCAGATATGAATCTGCATTACCCATAGCTATATGAAAGAGTCTGTTTGCATAGAGTCCGTTTTTTAAGATTTCGTAATTCTCTTCTGGAGAAAGTGTATTTGCTCTGTTCATTGCTATAAAATATGCTCCCATGCAGTATGCATTTAAAAGTCGGGAATGTCCTATGTCTTTTGCACGGTGAATAATGGATACATATTCATTTTTAATTTTCTCTATATCTGCCTTATTTTCGATATGCATTCTTTTGATTTCATGCTTACAGGCAGTATGATAAAACCAGCCATACAATCTTACACTGAACCCATATCTCATAGTATCATCTCCTAAATATCATAATAATCTAAATGTTTAGCTTAGGCTAACCAAATTATAGCATTTCTCTATAATATAAAGTAAGCTCAAACTAACTAAATTTATTATTTATTTTTTTATTGTTTATGTAACTTTGTAGAGATATAATTAAATTACAAAATGAGATTTTGAAGGGCGATGAAAAGTGTGGAGCAATATCTAAAAGAAACATTATTATTAGATTATTCATGTCCAAATATACAAGAATTAATCATTGAAAGACAATGGAAAGATATGGATGCATATAGTCGCATGAAGCAGATATATGATTTCATTCGAGATGAAATTCTATTTGGCTATAATGTTGATGATTATATTCCCGCCTCAAAAGTTTTGACCGACGGATATGGACAATGCAATACCAAAGGCATTCTTTTTATGGCATTGTTGCGAGGTGTTGGTATTCCTTGTCGAATACATGGGTTTACGATTGACAAAAAGTTACAGAAGGGAGCCATGACGGGGATTGTATATAAAAACGCACCAATAAATATATTACACAGCTGGGTTGAAGTATATTTAGATAATGTATGGTATGAGCTTGAAGGTTTTATCCTTGATAAGAGTTATCTTATGCAGCTGCAAAAAATAAACCAGACCTGTCAAGGCAGTTTTTGTGGATACGGTGTTGCAGTTAAGGATTTACATAATCCAATCATTGATTTCGATCGAAACAATACTTACATTCAAAGCGAAGGAATCAATCATGATTTGGGAATTTATGATAGTCCTGATGATTTGCTTCAGGAGCATCATCAGGGACTATCAGCTATGAAAAAGTTTCTATATAGAAATTTAGGCAGACATTTAATGAATAATAATATCCAAAAAATAAGAAATGGTAAAAGATAAATTGAAAACAAATAGGAGAAAACCATGAAAAAGAATGTTATTGAAAATATAACAGTAACACTACGTAAAGGTGACGGTGTTCTATATCCAGTCAAAGATAGAAAAGATAAGGTTATGATTGTATTATCAGGTAGTGAAGGCGGGCTGGCGCATGCAAAGAAACTTGCAAAATATTTGCAGACTAATGGAATACCAGCATTGGCTCTTGGATATTTTAAAACAGCTAATTCTGTCAAATCATTAAGTAAAATTGAACTTGAAAACATTAAAGAGGCAATAGACTGGCTAAAACAAATGGGATATAAAAGAATAGGAATTGAAGGATATTCAAAAGGTGCTGAATATGCAGCAGCTGCTGCAATAGCATTTCATGAATTGAGCTGTGTCATTTTGAAGACACCTTCATGGTTTTATAGTGAGGGGATGAACAGAAAAACACCATCCAAAACGAGCTGCTGGTCTTATAAGGGAAGGGAACTCCCATATACACCCTATAAAACAAGAAAATTACCAATCATTAAGGAAATCATCAAAAACAGGGAATATAATATTCTTGCTATAAACATGAATAAAAAAATCAATCCTGATTCAATCATATCGATTGAAAAAATCAAAGCACCTATTTTGATGTTTTCAACAAAGATGGATACCATCTGGCCGTCAAAGGAAAGCTGTGAAAAACTGGAAGAACGCCTGATTAGTTACAATTTTTTCTATCCATATAAGCATATATGTTTTGAGCATATGAGCCACATGATGTTAGAAGACTGTGGAGATTCAATAAAGTATTTTATTAAATCAGAAAAACGATATCCAAAGGAATGTGCTAGAGAACGATCTGTGATGGGCCAGGAATGCATAAGGTGGATAGAGGAAGTATGGCAATAAAAAAATTCAAGATATAAAAAATGACCTTTATATAGTGAGGAGTATGGAGCAGGATGAACGTAATTATAGAAACAGTTATTTTGTGCAGTGTGTTTTTTCTTATATGTTTTCTGGAAACTGGAACTGATGAAAAGAATCTTTTGGGATTAAGATCCTATCCAACAGATGTACAGAATATCATAAGAAGCGATGAAAAATATAAAGATAAAACGAAAGAAACGAATATACCTAAAGTTTTTATAGCGAATTTAGTAATGTTTATGATAGTGTTGCTTGTTTTTGGGATTTTTATTAAATCAGATGATTTTAAGGTAAATTTTATAAACATCTTGATATTAGGCGAAGCGTTGAATTTATTTGATTTGGTCATTATTGACCTTTTATGGTGGAGAAATTCGAAAAGGATACGATTTAGCGAAATTCCTGATAAAAAGATGTATCAAAATCCAAAGAAGCATATAGATTCATTTTTAAGAGGAATTATTATGTATGGCATCATTGCAGTCATTGATGGATTTATATTGACTATATTATAGTGAATAAAAGAGATGAGGCACGATGTGAAAAAATCATCTTCCGTTTATGAGAGTTGTTCCAATTATTATCATACTGCAGCTCGTCGTTAAAGCTTTGTCCATTATATTATCTGAAAGGGGCAGACTGTATTCTGTTCAGTTAGCAGGATTGCAGAGCAAAGCCCGATTATATATTTGAATGAGGAGGCACATAAATATGATGAGCATAGAGGAATTTAATCAAAAATATCCAAAGCATACTGTTATTTTACCTATGGGAAAGGAATTTTCCTATCGCTATTACAGGAATCCCGATGCAAAATCCACCGTCTTGCTTCTAAGTGGAGGGATTGGCTTATCGGACTTATTCTATCTGCATTTTGATAGATTTGCGAAATATTTTTCCGTACTGACTTTTGATTATCAGATACAATTTAAGAATAATATGGAATTTGCTTTGGCTGTATCACAGCTTCTTCAAAATCTAGATGAAAAGGTATGGCTGGTAGGTCAATCATTAGGCGGAATAGTATCTCAGATCATTGCATCTTATTATCCGGAATGTGTAGAAGGAATGATACTATCTAATACCTGTTCTCTTGCAAAAGATATGGGTGAGGATGGCTATCAGTTTTTGCTAAATATGATAGAAGGGCAGAAGAAAGCTAAAAAACTCTTATCTTTCATACCTTTTGCTTTGTATAAATGGCTGATAAAATGGGCAGTATTGAAAAAGAAAACGGATGGCTTCACACAACAGGAAAAAATGCAGATGAAAAATCTGTGCAATGTCATGATGAAACTGTTAGATAAATCTTATGAATATCATATGATTGATTTTCTGGTCGATGCTCAGAATCATTTTGGCATGACGGAGAATGATTTCAGAAAATTTGATGACAGAGTTCTGCTGATCCTATCGGAAGACGATCATACATTCAATCAGGCATGTAAGGATTCACTGGTTAATATCATGACTAACCCAACGCTTATTACCAATCTGCATGGTGGACATCTGGCCTTGATGGTACAACTTGATGAATATGCTAGAAAAGTCAGCGAATACATTTTGAAAAGAGAAAAATAAACAATTAAAGATAAAAAAAATGAAACGATTCTTTTTATAGAATTGAGAACGTTTCATTTTTTTCTGCTTTAAGCATAGATGCTTTAAAACTCCATCTTTATAATTGACATCTTCATCATTCTATCTCCCAGTCTTGCGAGCAGACGATGAGATGGATGGATGCCGGGACTTTTCAAGTCATAATAGCCCAGCATATATCCTTTTGAACTCACGTTGATTGTATCTGACCAGTTTAATTCTTTAAGCGGATCAGAAACACAGAAATAGCCTTTCACATCCTGTATTCCCATGTTTTTAAGAATTTTGCTCATCATGAGTCTGAGTCCTGCTTTTCCAATCGTATCAAAAATCAGACATCCGTTTGGATAATGCTGTGAGAGTCTTAAAACCAGTGCTTTGACTTCTTCTGTTTTAAAATAATGAAAGACACCTGAAGCAAACAGAATGATTCCCCTGCTTCCATCTATCTGA
Organism: Massilimicrobiota sp. An80; assembly: GCF_002159255.1. NCBI lineage: Bacteria > Bacillati > Bacillota > Erysipelotrichia > Erysipelotrichales > Erysipelotrichaceae > Massiliimicrobium > Massilimicrobiota sp. An80. Next base: position 78,947 of record NZ_NFHI01000004.1, on the reverse strand, counting down.
TCCATCCATGAATCATTTCTTATATCTGCCGCGATATTCTCTTCTCTTTCATGTACTGGCATCCAAAGATTACGAATCTTAATAATGTCAGGAAAATCAATGTTGACAATATGGCATGTACCGTTATCACATGCAAGCCCGGTCTGATCCAATCCACAGCCTAAGTTTACAACGGTTGCATTAGGGTGCTTTTTGAGATAATTCTTTATTTCCTACATCATATCCAGCTGTCGCATAGCTGCTTCCAATGCACCAAACTCGTAGAAAAAGGTATCCTGCTTCTTTTCCAGCTCGCTAAAATCATAATCCAGCTTTTCACAGAATGCTTTTGCAGATGTATCGGTATATAATTCAGGAAATTTCTCAGCACACATTTTTCTTCCAAACAGAGGTACGATCAGCGTTTCCTGAACCGAATTCTTTTCAATATGTATTTTATTCATTGTTAAATACGCCTCCTTTTTTTAGTTAGCCTTGTATAACTATTATATCAGATGAGAATCCCTTTTCATAGATAAAAAGCCAAGCTTCATTAGCCTGGCTGATTGGTAAGTTTATAGACTGAGTCACTCTTATTCACCAGTTTCTGGTATAATCCCTTCTCTTTTAGAAGTTCTTCATGAGTGCCTGACTGTACAATGCTTCCCTGATCAATGACAAGTATTTGATTGGCTTTTTCAATAGTATGCAATCGGTGAGCAATTACAATCAGTGTTTTTCCCTTGCATAGTTCCATGATGGCTTCCTGAATGTAGCTTTCATTATCAGCATCAACATTAGCGGTTGCTTCATCCAGAATGATAATTGGCGAATCTTTTAGAATACAGCGGGCTATGGATATGCGCTGCTTTTCACCGCCTGATAGACTGGCTCCGCCTTCTCCAATAAGAGTATCAAAGCCATTTTCCAGTTCCATGATAAAGTCATAGCAGCGAGCTTTTTTAGCTGCTTCAATCACTTCTTCTTTTGTCGCATCAGGTTTTGCCATGGCGATATTATTGTAAATGGTATCTTGAAAAAGATACACTCTCTGGAATACCATGGAGATCTGATTCATCAAGCTTGCCAGCTGAACATCCTTGACATTTCTGCCATGAATGCAGACTTCCCCTTGCGAAACATCCCAGAATCGTGTCAGAAGGGAAGCAATGGTGCTTTTTCCAGAACCGCTTGGCCCAGCCAATGCCAGCATTTCACCTTTTTTTAGATGAAAGTTTACATGATGCAGCACTTCCTTCTTTCCATAGGCAAAGCTGACATCCTTCATTTCAATTTCATATTCAGAAGAAACAGGAAACTCCTCTTTTCCGCTATCATTCAGTTCGCTTTCACGGAAAACATCTTCGATGCGATCCAGACAGCTGCTCATTACCGTAAAACGAGAACTTTCACTGTAAAGTGCTTTTGTAGGAGCGTAAAGATCAAATACGAAGAGTATCATGCCAATCAGATAAGGAACATCTAACATGGACTGTTTATAGAGTATGAATGCCAGCAGCAGCATGATACTGGATCCAACTCCAAAGGCAATATTCAACAGTCGAGTATAAGGTGCAACAGCATATTCAAAATCTAGCGCAACCTTCATAGTGTGATCAAAATTATCTGTCAGCTGTTTTGACTGTCTTCCCATCAGATTATAGGTTTTGATGATGCCTATACCTTCTGTGAAATCCAGAACCGCATTGGTCAGCTGTTCACTTTGCTGCTGACGGATGGCAGAATGGTATAATGCTTTTTTATCAAGCAGATGTCCTACATAGACCAGACAGAGAATAATAAGCAGGGATAGCATTCCGATATAGGGGTTAAGGTAGAATAGAAAGGCTATCATGATGAACTGCGAAAAGATATAATTCATGGTATTCGCGACGACAGTCATGCAGTTTTCTTCAATAAATACCATATCCGTTGACAGGACAGAACTGATTTTTCCCAGATTGCCTTCGGTAAAGTAGCCCATCGGCATCTTTCTAAGATGATTTCCTAAACGAATGCGCATATCTGAAAAAATGTAATAGCCGGAAGCACTCTGCAGACGATCGGAAATATACTGACATAGTGTTTCCAGCAGAACGCTGATAAGCAGTGCCAAGCCATATAGCCAGCATTTTTCTACGGTCATCGTCTGATTATAAAATTCCATGAATACAAGGAATGCAATGCATAGAGGTGCTTTTGACAGCATTGATTTCAGAAAGGCAAAGATAAATGCAATCTGAATACGTGATTTATATTTGCCAGAAATTTTAATGATTCTGGATAGCAGTTTCAGCATAAGAGTTTACCTCCTTTGTTTTGATTTTCCAAGTATGAGAAGCCGTTGCAGCGTTCCATAGCTTCTGATATTCGGCATTATTCTTTAATAAATCCTCATGCTTTCCAATACCGTCAATCTTGCCTTTTTTCATAACGATAATCTGATCAGCATTGACAATGGAAGGCAGGCGGTGTGCGATGATGAGAACTGTCTTATTCTGAATAATCTGTGAAATAGCCTTGTTCATCTTGTCTTCGTTTTCGCTGTCAATGAAAGCAGTCGCTTCATCTAGAATAATGATTGGTGCATCTTTTAGGATTGCTCTGGCCAGTGAGATTCTCTGTCTTTCACCTCCGGACAATTGCTTTCCTCCATCTCCGGCAGGCGTATCAATTCCTTTTTCAAGACGTGATAGAAAGTCATTGCACTGTGCCTGCTTAGCTGCCTGAAGAACTTCTTCATCGGTAGCCTCCAGATTTCCATATCGGATATTTTCCTTTAGGGTTGTGTTGAATAGAAACTGTTCCTGTGAAACATAAGAAATCTGTTTATTTAACTGTTCGATGCTCATATCACAGATATTCTGTCCGCCTATGCTGATTTTTCCGCTTTGTACATCATAGAAATGGACAAGCAGCTTAGCTAAGGTACTTTTTCCTGAACCTGATTCTCCGACAAAGGCAACCATCTGTCCCTGTGGAATATTAAGTGACACGTCATGGATTACCTCGTCTTTGTCATAGCTAAAGCAGACATGATCATATTTGATAGAGAAATCTTCTCCCATAAAAGCCTTGCTGTTTTGTTTCAAAGGTTCACTTGCCATGAGCTTTTCCAATGATTCGATTTTATAGTTGAGCTGAGGAAAGGTGGACATGAAGTTCAGTGCTTTCAAAATGGGAACTCCCATGCCAAAGGATAAGCACAAGATAAGAATAAAGTCTGTCAGCGTACTATATCCCTGTAAAACCAGATAAGATCCAATCGGCAATGCGAACAAGGCAATGCATGGCAAAATGCTGCTGTAAAGAGCCATCCATGGCCATGATGCCTGATACCATTTTAAGGTAAAATCACGATAGGCTGTGACATCATCCTTTAATCGCTTATAAGAAGCTGCATCATGATTAAAAACCTTGACGACTTCCATTCCCTGAACATATTCAATGATGGTATTGTTCATTTTGCCGGCAGAGGCATAATAATTTGCCATTTCCTTCATGCCTACACGGTACATGATCATCATAGAAATGATGCCGAAAGGCAGCGAGCATAGGGATAAAAGAGCCAGCTTCCAGTCAATAAAGAACATGGCAATTAGAATAATAACCGGTATGGAAACATTTGCAATTCCTTCCGGAACTGCATGAGCAAGCAACAGTTCAATGCTGTCGATGTCATCAATGAACATTTTTTTGAGAACACCGTTTCCTTTTTCCTGAATAACACCTAAAGGAAGTTTTTCAAGACAGTCCTGCAGATAGGTTCGGATATTCTTCAAGGTATGATAGGCGCTTTCGTGGGATAATGCCAGTCCTTTCACATATAAGATACCGTGCATGATCATACATAAGACTATGACGGCGATATGAAGCAGGCAGTAAGACATGGAAATGTCCTGTCGATTGAGCAACGGATTGATCAGTCGGTAGATCATAAAATAAGGAATAATGCTGAAAATAACAGCAATAATCAATACTATGATGGATTGATATGTTTTCTTTTTATATTCATGAGCGTATTGAAAGACTTTTTTAAACATAGATTCCCTCCTTGTGTGTTAGTCTAAGCTAACTGATAGTTAATTTTTTTAGCTCCCGGTAGAGAGCTAATGTTTAAATCCTAAAACCTTATACCAGTCAAACAGATTGCAGACAAGCTGATTGTATCTTATGATTTCTTCCCAGCTGAAATCATGAACGAAAGGTTCATAAATGGTTTCCCAGAAAGCAGATAGAAGTACGTGCATTTCTCTGCGGGAAACCTGTACCTCCGTCAGATGTCTTCGATAGGCTTCCTCGTAGTATTCATATGTGTAATCAGACATTTTCTGTACCCAGTCATGGCTGAAGTTTGAAAATTTTGAACCTTCACTTCTGCATAGAAGAAGCTTAAAGCATTCCTTTCTCTGATATAGAAATTCAAACCACCAGAGCATATAACTTTCATCCATATCCCAGCTTCTGATTAGTGCTTCATCAGATACGGTATCGGGATCAGTCAGCTTTTTTTGATTGATGATATCATCCAAGTCATCCAGCAGAGGCTGAACGACAGCAAGAAACAGTTCCTCTTTGCCTTTATATCTTTTATATAAAGCTCCGGTTGTGACTTCAGCATTTCCGCATATGGATTTTAAAGAGGCATTCAGGAAACCTTCCTTCAGAAACTCCTGCTTGGCACTGTCTAAAATCTTAGGATCCAGTGTAGTATCTCTTTTTGACAAATGATCACTCCTTTACTGATAACTTAATTATCGATAATTACATTATCATTATATCTTATTGTATACAGTTGTCAATCATTTACTGATATTTTTAAATTTTCAATAATTTTTGAAGCCAAAAAATTTCCTGAATCCATTGACAAAAGGCGAAAGATGTTTTATATTTAAAACAGTGTTACGTAACACTGTTTTAAAAGTTTGGAGGTGAGCCATGCCAAAGAGAAAAGAAGGCGTTTATGAGAAAATCCTGGACGCCGCAAAAAAGGAGTTTCTGTCTAAGGGATTTCGTGATGCATCGCTTCGAGTGATTGCCAGAGAAGCAGATACCAGCACAAGTTCAATTTACACAAGATTTAAAGATAAGCAGGGACTTTTTGATGCTATCATTCAGCCTGTTGGAGATGAATATGTGGAGATGTTTACAAAGATTCAGGAACAGTTCTGGCAGATGGAATACTATGATGATTATGACTATATGCTGGAATACAGCGAGAACGGACAGAAAATGCTGCTGGATTATATCTATGAACACTTTGATGAATTTCAGCTGCTGTTATGTCAGGCGGATGAAACGCAGAAGGATCGTTTCATGAATACCCTGATTGATATAGAAACGAAGGGATCACTGGAATATCTGGATGTCATGCAGCCAAAGCAGCGTGTTGATGAAGAATTTATGCATATTGTCAATACAGCTTTTTTCAACGGCTTTTTTGAAATCGTTCATCATAAGATGGACAGGGAAAAAGCTTATCAGTATATTACAAGACTGAGAGCATTTTATAACGCCGGATATGCGACTGTTTATGATGCGGAGTTCTAAGGAACTCTTTCTTTTAAAGAATTTGGTTAGCTAAAACTAACTTCTGAAAGTGAGATGATAGGAATAGATAAAATAATAGTGAGAAGGGTTCACAGGAACTCATTTATTTAAAACATTAAGTTAGCTTAGCCTAACAGAAGGGAGAAGTTATGGAAACAAAGAAAAAATCCCCACTCCTACGTCTATGGGATATGGGGGAGGAAGAACATGGAAAACTTATATTGGCAATCGTACTGGCTGTGATTGGCGTATCCTGCAGCATGGCTGCCTATTACAGTGCAGCACAGATGATCATCGGACTGCTTCATGGCAATCAGAATATCAGCTTTTATCTGACATGGTGTGCTATTGCATTCGCAGGATATGTTATCAAGGCGGTCCTGTATACGCTGGCATTGTCAAAGTCACATCAGGCAGCATTCTCGATTATGAAAAACATCCGCATTCAGTGTATGCACAAGCTTACCAGAGTACCGATGGGAAATCTGCTGGATGTATCAAGCGGGCAGATGAAGCAGCTCATTGTCGATCAGGTAGAAAGCATGGAAACTCCTTTAGCACATCTTTTGCCTGAAATGACCAGCAATGTGCTTGCACCGCTCTTTGTCTTTATTTATCTATTGATTCTTGACTGGCGTATGGCACTCATTACTTTGATTTCGCTGCCGATCGGATTATTCTTCATGTCTTTTATGATGAAGGATTATGCGAAAAAATATCAGGGTTCCGTTGAAACTGCACAGAAGATGAATACTGCCATTGTAGAATATATCAATGGCATTGAAGTCATCAAGGCATTTAATCAGGGCAAGAATTCTTATCAGAAATATGCGGATGCGGTAAAGGCCAATGCTGAATATTTTTATCAGTGGATGAAAAGCTGTCAGCTTCCTTCGTCTGCAAGCCGTATCGTAACGCCTTCAACAATGATTACGGTTCTTCCGTTTGGATTATGGTTTGTCATGAACGGAAGCCTTTCCGTTGAAAGCTTTATTGTGATTATGATTCTTGCATTTGGAATCATCGATCCTTTGATTGCGGCAATGTCTTTTACAGACAGTCTGGCTGTGGTGGGAACAATCGTAGATCTTGTGGAAGGTCTGATTTATGCTCCGGAACAGAATCATGGAAATATACCCGTTCAGTTTGAAGATACAGCTATCACAATGAAGGATGTATCCTTTGGCTATCATGAAGGTCAGGAGGTTCTGCATAATATTGATCTCAATATTATGCCAAATGAGGTCTGTGCATTTGTCGGACCAAGCGGCAGTGGAAAATCAACGATTACCAAGCTGATTGCAGGCTTCTGGGACATTGAAAAGGGAGATATTACGATTGGAAATTATTCTCTTAAGCAGATTCCGCTTTCTCAGCTGAATCAAAAGATTGCCTATGTATCACAGGATAACTATCTGTTTAATGATACAATCATGGAAAACATAAGAATGGGAAATCCTGATGCAGATGATGCTGAAGTCATGGAAGCTGCCAAGAAGGCTGGCTGTCATGAGTTTATTCAGTCGCTGGAAAATGGATACCAGACAATCTGCGGCAGCAGCGGAACACATTTATCAGGAGGGGAACGACAGAGAATTGCTATCGCAAGAGCGATGCTGAAGGATGCCCAGATTATCATATTGGACGAAGCAACGGCCTATATCGATCCGGAAAATGAAGCAATCGTGCAAAAGGCAGTATCTTCTTTGGTCAAGGATAAGACACTGATTGTCGTGGCGCATCGTCTGTCAACGATTACGGAGGCATCAAAGATCGTTGTAGTAAATAAAGGAAGAATAGAAGCCATTGGCAGACATGAAGAACTGCTTGCAAACAATGCATTATATAAGCAGATGTGGCAGGCGCATATAGGAACAAGGGAGGAAGCATTATGATCAAGGTTTTAAAGAAAATATGGGATTTTGCTGGCGTTGAGCAGAAACACATAAAAAGATCTATTATTATCGGTATTTTCTATGCTATCTTTCATATGTTCATGATTGGTGCCATTTTCTTTGCGGTAGAGGCAGTTGTCAATGAAAGTCATGATGTTCGCTATATTTTCATGACGTTCTTTATGGTTCTATTAAGCATAGCAGGACGAATTGCCTGCAACTACTCAACTCAGCTTCATCAGACACATGCAGGATACTACATGTCGGCATGGAAAAGAATTGACATAGGAAATCGCTTGAAGACAATTCCAATGGGATTTTTCAATGAAAACAGCTTAGGAGAAATTACCGGGATTGCGACAACCGTTTTGCAGGAAGTAGAAACAACCGTTCCAATGGTACTGGTCATTACCCTGACTGGCATCATCAATGCACTGATTTTTATCGTGTATATCTTTTTCTTTGATTATCGTATCGGCTTCATTGTTCTGCTGGGAACGATCTGTTATTTTTTCATCACTTCCAAAATGGAAAGGAAATCCAGCATGATTGCTCCAAAACGCCAAAGATCAACAGCAAAGCTGGTAGAGGCGGTTTTAGAGAATATCAAAGGAATGTTTATTGTTCGCTCATTTAATCTTTCAGAAAATGATCATCAGAATATAGATGAAGCAATTGAAAATAATCGTGCCAGCAATCTGGCAATGGAAAGACTGTTCACACCATATACGATTGCTCAGGAAATAGTCTTAAAGCTGTTTAGTATTCTGATTATCCTTGCGGCGATACAGTTTTATTGGAATCAGACAATGTCTTTGACTTACTGTCTGATGATGATTATTGTATCATTTCTGATATTTGCACAGATTCAATCTGCAGGCAGCGGTCTGGCAATTTTAAGACTGGCAGGAAGCTCCATTGATCATGCCAATAAGGTAGATGAAACTCCGATACTTGATGAACATGGAAAAGAAATCAAGCCTGAGAATCAGGAAATTGTATTTAACGATGTCAGCTTTTCCTATGACAAGAGAGAAATTCTTCACCATGTTCAGCTGACAATTCCGCACCATTCTTCATTGGCTATTGTCGGACCTAGCGGAAGTGGAAAGACAACATTGTGTCATCTGATTGCCAGATTCTGGGATGTCAATCAGGGAAGTATTTCTATTGGCGGACATGATATCAGGGACTATACACTGGAATCTTTGATGGATCAGATCAGCATGGTCTTTCAGAATGTTTATTTGTTTAATGATACGATAGAAAACAACATTAAATTCGGCAGACCGGAAGCGACTTTGGAAGATGTGAAACTGGCTGCCCAGAAAGCATGCTGTGATGAATTTATTGAATCGTTGCCAGAAGGCTATCAGACAGTCATTGGTGAGGGCGGATCTTCGTTATCAGGCGGTGAAAAGCAAAGAATCTCTATTGCCAGAGCCATTTTAAAAGATGCGCCAATCATTATCTTTGATGAAGCGACAGCCAATGTAGATCCGGAAAACGAAGATAAGCTGCAAAGGGCGATGGAAGAACTGATGAAGGATAAGACAGTTATCATGATAGCTCACCGCTTGAAAACAGTGAAACATGCATCAAAGATTATAGTAATCAATAATGGTCAAATCGTTCAGCAGGGAACGCATCAGCAGCTGATAAAGGAAGATGGCCTGTATAAAAAATTTGTTGAACAGAAAAATGAAACCGGTTCTTGGAAGTTGTAATCATATATATAAAGTCACATGCCTATCAAAAAGGGTGTGTGATTTTTCTATTGTACATATATTATGTATGTGGTAGTATTTTGGTTAGAATCAACTAACTTTAGGGGTGTATATTGAAATGAAATTAAATGAATCATGGTATGGAAATAAGGCAAAGATCATTAAACAAGGAAAAGATTATGCGGTTATAGAATATGGCTGTAGCGGAAAGGGAATTGTGTCAACCTATCAGCTCTTTGACGGGATTTCCCTTTGTTTTCTGGATTTTGATACTGAAGATATCATGCCTTCTCAGCAATTTAATCCAAATATCATTTCAATTGTATGCTGCTATAGCGGACGCTATGAATGCGAGTTTTCCAATCATCAAGTGTTTTACCTTTCTGAAGGATCTTTTGCTGTTATGGGAACAAAATATCTGCCTTCATTCTTTTCTTTTCCATTGAAAAAGTGCTTTGCATTTAGCTTAGTCATCGACATACAGTCACTAAGCAGCAATTCTATTCAGCTTTTAGATTCATTTGATCTGAATATAAACAAAATTAGTGAGCATCTTAGACTTGACGAGAATGGATACCTATGTCATGCAGAAAAAGAACTTGGACATATATTTTCGGAAATTTATGAAGCAAAGGATATAAATGATATTTCATATTTTCGCATAAAGGCGATAGAATTCTTGTTCCGTATCAATAAGTTTTCACATGATGAGAATCAGTCATTTCAGTACTATGACAAGAAGTATATACAGAAGGCAAAAGAAATATGTAATTATATGATTGAACATCTAGACGAAAAAGTTTCGTTAAGGCAATTAACTGCTGAAAAGGATTTTAATTTATCTTTATTCCACAAGGTTTTTACTCAAATATATGGCGATACTCCGTATGCTTATATAAAAAAATACAAAATGAATATCGCCGCTAATGAGCTAAAAAATACCGACAGAAAAATAAATGATATTGCTTTAAGCTTAGGGTATAATAACGCAAGCAAATTTTCAATAGCGTTTCATTCAGTATATGATATATTGCCAAAAGATTATCGCAAACAAAATAATTAGCATTTTTGGGCTATTTTAAGGCGATATATATAGTTATGGGGTAGAAAGAAATATGGAAAGTAATTAAAATGGTGTATGTTAGCTACGACTAACTACATCATTTTTATTTAGGAGGGATTATACTTATGGCAAAAAAATCGCCAAAACAACAAAAACCAAAAACTGGTTTAGCTCGCTGTTTGGAACTGGCTTCAAACAAGAAAGGATTGGTCTTTTTATCAGCAATTCTTTCATCATTAGCGTCTGTCGCTTCATTTGTTCCTTATATAGCAGTTTATTTTATCATCGTTTCCATTATTCAAGTCTATCCTGATTTAGACGGATTAAATATGAGTGAAGTTATGGGATATGGCTGGCTTGCTTTAGGAGGCATAATAGCCAATATATTACTATACTTTTTGGCTATTTTCTGTTCTCATATTGCGGCTTTTGGAACACTATATGAATTGAAAATAAAATTTTCTGAACATATCACGAAAATACCTTTAGGTTATCATTTAACTATTGGTAGTGGACGATTCAGAAAGATAATGGACGATAATATAGAAAGTGTTGAGGGTTTTATTGCACACCAGTTTCCTGATTTTGTCGCTTCCGTAACCGCACCTGTTGTTATGGTTATTTTATTGTTTGCGATAGACTGGCGTTTTGGTTTGGCTTCTTTAGTAGGAATTATATTAGCTTTTATTGTACAGTTCATGGGCTATGGTAGCGGAGCCATGAAAGAAAATATGGAAAAATATCAAGTTGCACTGGAAGATATGAATAATGCTTCTGTTGAATATGTGCGTGGTATGCCTGTGGTAAAAGCATTTAATCAAACAGCTAATTCGTTTGAAAGATTGAAACATGCAATCACTGAATACACACAATGGGTATTAAAATTTTCGTTGGGGTGGCAGAACTGTATGCCTGCATTTACAACTATTATCAATAACATCTATCTTGTGTTAATTCCAGTAGGTATACTTATAGGTTCTAATACGTCGGATTTTAAAACTTTTTTGATGACTTTTGTTTTTTATTTGCTATTTGTACCTGCCGTTGCGGGAGTATTAAACAAAATCATGTATGTGTCAGAGTCATTTATGCAAATAAATGGTAATGTAGCAAGAATGGATGAGATATTTAATATTCCCGTATTACCAGAAACTAAAAATCCTAAAAAGTCAGAAAACAATGATATTGTTTTTGATAAGGTGAGCTTTTCTTATACTGGAAAGGAAAACGACTTGGCAATTCAGAATGTTTCTTTTAAGGCTAAGCAGGGAGAAATTACAGCGATTGTCGGTCCATCTGGCGGTGGAAAAAGTACAATAGCAAATTTGATTTCCAGATTTTGGGATGTCACTACTGGTAGCATTAAAATAGGTAATGTGGATATTAGAGATATAGCTATGAATGATTTAATGAAACATGTCAGTTTTGTATTTCAGGATATTTTCCTGTTTAAGCAGAGCATATATGACAATATTGGTATGGGAAATCCTAATGCAACAAAAGAGCAGATTATTCAAGCGTCAAAAGCGGCTCAATGCCATGATTTTATTATGAAGCTGCCTAACGGCTATGATACTGTGATAGGTACAAAAGGTATACATCTCTCTGGTGGAGAACGTCAAAGAATTGCTATTGCAAGGGCAATTATTAAAGACGCCCCTATCATCGTATTGGACGAAGCAACGGCGTTCAGTGACCCAGAGAACGAATACTTGATACAAAAGGCTTTTGAAAAGCTCATGCAGAATAAAACAGTTATCATTATTGCACACCGTTTATCAACAATCCGTAATGCTGACAAAATTCTTGTAATGGAAAAAGGGCATTTAGTTGAATGTGGAAATCACGATAGTTTAATACAGAGAAATGGACGTTATTTCCAAATGTGGCAACACTACACAGAAGCAATAGACTGGAAAATCAATGGAAAGGCGGTGCAGTAATATGAAAAAATTAAAAGAAGCGTTATTTTTATCTGATAAAGGATATTCTGATTTGAAAAAGGCAATCTTCGCTTGTACATTAACTAATATAACAATGTTGCTTCCATTTTGCATAACAGTAATGATTTTCAGCGAATTGTTAAATCCGTTTGTTGGGAAAGAGCTTGTATGGGAACATATTTGGTTGCTATGGGGAGCTGGTGTCATTTCGGCAATTTTAGTCTTTTTTGCGGCGAAAAATGATTATAGAAAAACATATATAGCGTCATATAAAGAGTCAAATGTTACTAGACTTCGTATTGCAGAACATCTTAGAAAGCTTCCTATGAGTTTCTTTAATACAAAGGATTTATCAGAATTAACAACCAATATGATGTCCGATTGTAGTAGTATGGAGTCCATGCTAAGCAGTACCATACCACCTCTTATTGCAAACATAATTTCTGCAACTATTACTTGTATCTTGCTTGCTTTTTTTGATTGGCGTTTAGCTATTTGTGTGTTCATAACTATGCCATTTGCATTTTTGATTATATGGCTCAGCAGAAAGTATCAGCAAAAATTATTTGAACGACAAGTTGACGCTAAATTACAGGCTTCAAGTCAGGTACAGGAATACTTAGAAGGAATGAAAATCATTAAATCCTGTAATTTAAGTGGCTCTCAATTTTCAACATTAAATAAAGCACTTCTGACTATGAAAAAAATTGCGGTCAAAGTTGAAATGGCAGTCGGAGTTTTTATGTCCAGCGCAAGCATGATTTTGCAAGCTGGTGTAGGCATAACAATCTTTGTAGGGACTTTATTGTTGCTTGACGGACAGATTGAATTGTTACCTATGTTGATGTTTTTCTTAATCGTGACAAAAATTTATGGTCCGATTCTGGCTATATTATCACAGCTAACTACATTATTAAATCTAAATGTAGTTACAGAAAGAATGAGAACACTTTTAACAACTTCTGTGATGAGTGGCAAAGAGGAAACACCAAAAAACTATGATATTGAATTGAACCATGTTTCTTTTGCTTATAATGAAGAAGAAGTTATCCATGATGTTTCATGCAAAATCCCACAAGGCTATGTTACAGCTTTGGTTGGGACTTCTGGAAGCGGGAAAAGTACGATTGCCAAATTAATTGCAAGATTTTGGGATATACAAAAAGGGACTATAACCATTGGGAATAAAGATATTAAATCAATAAATCCAGAAAATCTTATGCAGAAAATGTCATTCGTTTTTCAAGATGTTACTTTGTTCAATGATACAATATTTAACAATATTCAAATGGGAAATCCAAACGCAACTAAAGAACAGGTATTTGCGGCAGCTAAAGCGGCTTATTGTGACGAATTTGTTCGTAATATGCCTGACGGCTACAATACCTTGTTGGGCGAAAATGGAAGTACACTTTCTGGCGGAGAACGTCAAAGGATTTCTATTGCTCGTGCCTTGCTGAAAGATTCGCCAATCATTCTTTTAGATGAAGCAACAGCGTCCTTAGATCCGGAAAATGAAGTGTTCGTACAGAAAGCCATTGCAAAATTAGTTGAAAATAAAACTGTCATTATAATTGCTCACCGTTTAAGAACCGTTGCTGACGCTGACCAAATTCTAGTTTTGGATAACGGAAAACTTGTAGAGAGTGGAACACATAGTGAACTTATGAAAAAGAATGGCTTATATTACAAGCTGTATCATATCCAGCTGGAAAGTTTAGGCTGGACAGTTTAAATTAAGAATGCACATACATAAGTCAGGAACATTAATGTATGTGTATTTTTTTGTTTATTAACATGTTCAAATTTGAACATGTTTAGCTATGATAAGGAAGCTATAGTTTTCTTGATCATTATCTTTATGCTTGACATTTTCATGTACAAGGATATAATATAACTAAGTTATATAACTTAGTTATGGCGGTGATATGTTGTGGAGAAATCTGATACACAGGAACGTATTCTTGCCTGTGGAAAAGAATATTTTTTAAAATATGGATTTAAAAGTGCACCATTAAGAAAAATAGTAGCGAAGGCCGGAGTGACGACGGGAGCTTTTTATGGATATTATGCCAATAAGGAAGAACTTTTCTATGCACTGACGGATGATGCAGCGAAAGGGTTTATGGATGTTCTTCATCATGTACTTAGCGAAATGAACAGCATTGCAGAAGAAGAAAGAATTTTTAAGATGTGTGATGTCTATATCAAAAGAATACCGGAGATAGCAGAATATCTCCTTGCTCATCACGATGAGATGCTTTTGATCCTTGAATGTTCTCAGGGAACTAAGTATGAGAATTTTTTTGAATCTCTTCAGCGTTCCAATACAGAGAATATTGATGAGTCCTCCAGACATTCAAAAAATAAATTAAATTTGATTTCATTGGATACTATGGAACTGCTGATGAGCGGCTACTTTTCCATTTTAAAAAGGATTATCATAGAGGAAACAGATCATGAGAAAATGATTCGCAGCATGAGTGAAGTAGCCAGAGTCTATGAAGCAGGCATTTTAACCTTGATGCAGAAAAGCAACAACTATAGGATAATTTGACGGTATGAAACAGTACCGTCTAATTATAAAATTATCAGTTAGCCAAATCTAACTAAAGAAGAAAGGAGAATCACAAATGAATAAAAAAAGTGTATTTGATCAGTTAGCTCAGTTATCTTTCCTACCGCTTTATACAAAGGTATTGACAGCATCCTTGCAGCTGGATGTATATTCACATTTAAGTGCAGATATCAGTGCAAAGGATCTGGCTGCCAAGCTAGGGTGGAATGAAAGCAATACTGCTTATTTTTTGGAAGGACTGACTTCAATAGGATTTGTAGTGAAGAACGACGAGATGTTCAGAAACAGCGATGAGGCAGAAACCTATCTTGTCAAAGGCAAACCGGAATATTTGGGAGGCTTTATCCAATATTACATCATGAATGAAGGATCCATGCCATTTGATATTGTCAAACTTGTAACGGAAGGACCTCAGCCTATGCAGCAGCAGACTAATGATCAGTCATTGGATTTTGCAGCAATGGGCGCAATGATGCGTCAGGCTCAGGAAGGATATCGTCAGAAGGAACTGCTGGACATTATTCGTTCGTTGCCTGAAAATAAAACAATAAACAGTATTCTGGATCTAGGATGCGGAACCGGTCTTCTTGGAATGTCAGTAGTAAAGGATAGTGAAAATCGTCAAGGGACATTTGTTGATCTGATGCCTGCCTCCATTATAGAAGAATCGGCAAATCAGATGGGATTGTCCAATAGAATAGAAGTAATCAATGGAAATTTCCTTACAGATGATATTGGAAAGGGTTATGATTTAATTCTTGCAGTATCCGTGGCATTGTTTGCAAAGGAAAATATGGATGCGTTTTTGAAGAAGTGCTATGATGCTTTGAATCCGGGAGGAGTCATGCTGGTTATATCAGAAGCAATCGCAAAAGATCATACTTCACCTTGGGACATGGTCATGGGATATCTTCCGTATTATATGCAGGGAATGGATATGGGTGTTCTAAAGAATGAGGTTAGTGAATCCGCTAAACGTATCGGATTTACGAATTGTGAAAAGCGTACAGAATTATTATGCTCCGGAATACAGGATATTGATATCTTAAGAAAATAAACAATGAATTTGTAAAGAACAGGTGAGATTATAATCCGCCTGTTCTTTTTTAAAAAACTAAAAATATTATCACTGACATCTTTTAAGATACGCGATAAAATGAAATTACAGAAAGGGGTCGAAAGTCATGGCGAAGATCAGTTTGACTGCACAGGCAGCAGGAAAAAGAATAAGAGAATACAGGGAAGAAAAGAAATGGACTATCAATAAGATGGCAGCATTTACTGGCATGGATGCGAAGCATTTAAAGAAACTGGAAGATGGTCTTTCTGAGGGAACATTTCTTGCATATATACATCTGATAGAATGTATGGAGAAGAATATCAGTGATCTGTTTGATCAGAGATTTATGGATATTCTCTATTCATTAGAAACAGGTGAAGTGCTTTCATGAGAGTGAAATCAACGTTGTCTGATCATGATCATATTCATCTGAAGACATTATCCAGACTTCTTGTGAGATACAGGGAACAAAAAGGGTGGTCTGTTGCTGATCTTTGTAAAATGGCACATATAGACCGTGACAGCTATACAAAAGTGGAAAGAGGAGAACGCAATCCTACGATTGGGGTTCTGGAAAGTATCATATCAGTTTATGGTATCGATATACATACATTTTTTTCTACTGACTATCAGCAGATTTATAATGAAGAACAAGCTGAATGGAAAATAGATCAAATGCTTAATGACAATCTTTGCAGAATGATCGACAGACAGAAAGTGATTCAGCTGATTAAAAGATTCAGAAAATCTCGTAAAATCAGTCAAAGCCTGTTGGCAATGGAAATGGGTATTCAAAGAAATTATATCAACAACTTTGAATATAGTCGTTCTAAAGTTACGCCTGAATTATTGAAAGGCATATTGACAATAATGGAAATTGATATAGAAACACTTTTAGATATGCTGGAGGTTCCTGAATATTTACGTAAATTTTGATGTTCAAATTTGAACATCATTTTTTGTTTGTTCTATACTGACAGTTTCAGCCATGCACGACATAATGAATTTGGAGGTGAAGGTAATATATGGAAAATAATTTAGATAATAGCATGATTCTAACTCTATTTGGTGAGCAGGTAAAAAATTTCAGGACCAAGCAATATCTGACACAGGCGGAACTGGCTGAGAAATCACATCTGCATAGAAACTCCATTGTTCTTATTGAGAATGGAAAACAGAACCCAACATTGACATTGATGTATAAGCTGTCCTTTGCATTGAATGTAAAGATGAAAGATCTGGTGGATGATTTATGAGACAATCAAAAGACGAAATCATAGAAATGTACTTAAGAGCAGAACTATATGAAAGGCTGGATTGTTATGAGAATGAGGATTATAAAGCAAAGATCGATCGTCTAACTGAAATGATAGAGGAAATGAAAAAACTGCTTCCATCAGAACAACATGGACTGCTGCATGAGTTTGAGGATATCTATATAGATCTGCTTTCCTATTCTGATCCATACGAATTTGAAAACGGGTTCTGCTATGGAGTATCATTATTGCTAAGTGTCATGGAAAAGGAAAGAGAATTTAATAAAAACTGGAAGGAAAGGAGAAATATAGGCAATGAATAGAAAAAACACTGCTTGTAATGATTCAAACTTTGATAAGATTATGAAAATCTATATGGAGGCATTGGTTTATCTTCAAAATGATGATTATATGCTGAAAAGTCAGGAATATCTAGAAATTGATAACAAATTAGAGGAACAGAAGGATTACATTAAAGTAGAAGCTAATGATATACGATTAGAAGATAAAATAGGAAAATTATTAGACAGATATGATGATACTTGGCAAAGGATGAACTTCATCTATAGATCCTATGGTTTTTTAGACGGATTAATGATTGGAATGTTGATGAAGAATAATTCACAAGAAGATTATTATCAAAAACTTTTTGAATTAATCATAAATAGAATATAAAAGTGTATCTTTCTAAAACCAATTTCTGATACTAGATACTAGATATATGTAGACTGTTGGATAAAAAATTCTGATAGTCTTTTTTTCTAAGATGTTCAAATTTGAACATCTTGGCGCTGACAAATATATAAAAGCACGACATAATGTGTATCGAGGTGATACACATGAAAAAAACAAAGAATATAGAAAGAAAAGGACATATTATTGCGGTAACCAATCAGAAAGGCGGAACAGGCAAGACGACAGTAACCATCAATGTAGGGGTTGGATTATCTAAAATGGGATATAAGGTTCTGGTATTGGATAATGATGAACAGACAAATCTAACAACTGGCTTAATTGTAGACAATCAGTTATATAAGGAGAAGAATTTAGGAAATCTTCTTGATGATGTACTGGATGAAAAGAAGATTAGATTAAATAGATATATTATCCGTTTACGTTATGTAGATATCATAGCAGGTTGCAGAAATCTTTTTACCTATAAGGAAGAATTCAGAAACAGAGAGAATCGCAATACGATTTATAGGGATGTCTTGGAGCAAGCAAGGTATAAATATGATTTTATTATGATTGACTGCCCACCTGTGGCAGGTATCGAAAATGCACAGGCATATACAGCTGCTGACAGCATCTTAGTAGTATCAGAACCTTCCATGTACAGTATGGATGGTATCGTGGACGCTGTTAGAATTGTAGGGGAAGCAAGAATCACTGAAAATCCAAAGCTAAGAGTATTGGGCGTAGTGGTCAATAAGATGCATTTTATGAGAAGAGAAGATAAAGGATATGTGCAAGAGATACGTTCCATGTGCAATGGGAAGGTACATGTATTCGATAGCATTATTCCTGAAAGTGCAGCTATCGCAAGATGTGCTTCATTAGGAAAAAGCATTCTTCAGCATAGAAGCACATCGAAAGCATCATATGCCTTTCTTGATTTGGCACAGGAAATCGTAAAGGAGGTGTCATTAGATGCGTAGACCTAGGGAAATACAGAATATTTTTGGCAATGATGGAGCAATCAGATTTGAGAGAGAAGAATATACTTATCTTGATTCTGATTGTCTGGAAACACATCCTGATCATAAGTTTAGACTTCATACGGGTGTTCGCATGGAAAAGCTGATTGAGTCTATTGAATGTGCAGGTGTCATGCAGGCAATTCTGGTCAGCGAAAGAGATGGAAAGCGATTTTTGCTGGCAGGATATAATCGAGTATATGCAAGCAGGAAAGCAAACAAAAAGATGGTTCCTGCCATCATCAAAAGAGATTTATCAAGAATACAGGAAGTTCAGATTATTAATTTTACTAACTTCTTTTCCAAAGGAACAAATGATTATTCATATCTTGAAAGAGTTAGAGCAATGAAGGCTGAATATAATCAGCTAGTAAACAGTCGAAAAAGGTCAGATGAAAGCTATGAAAAACAGTCAACCAGGGAATATTTTGCCAGTCTTTATGAAATGACAGATTCTACAATGAATAGATTTTTAACACTTGATAAGCTATGTGATGAACTTCTGGAATGTCTTGACGATAAAAAAATCAACATTTCTGTTGCATTAAAATTCGCAGAGTTGGATTATCAAAAACAGGAAAAGATTTATCATTTTCTATTGGTAAACAAAAGAAAAATCAGTATAAAAGAGAGTCTGCTTTTAATTGAGCAATTACATAATAATGAAGAACCAAGATTAGAGGTATCACAAGATGAAAATAAAATGACAAAACTTAACTACAAGATTGATGAAACAATTTTGGAAAATATTCCGTCTGGAAAACAGCGACAGGAAGCTATAGAACAGTCATTGAAGTTCTCACAAAAAAGCCTACCAGATTGGTTTAAAAATCATGATATAGTAATTGCTGAAAAGGATATGTATAACTATGTTTTGAGTATTTTTGAAAGGGTGTATCTGAAATATCCTGAACTTTTGAAAGAGAAGTAGATTTGGTGAGTGAAATAGTTTATTTTATACTTTTTTTATTCTTGACAGGAAGGGAGATAAAGGTGTATTATAACAGTGTTATATATCGCTGTTATATGGAGGTGCGAAGATGCAGGAAACGTCAAGTCCAACATTGGAAAAGATTCAACAGGCGGCTCTTGATGAATTTTTGGATAAAGGATTTAATGGCTCTTCTTTACGCCAGATTGTTAAAAATGCTGGTGTAACAACTGGTGCTTTTTATGGATACTTTTCTAGTAAGGAAGCTTTATTTGCGTCAATTGTTGAACCGCATGCGAAAGCTTTGTTGTCAAGGTTTATGGATGCCCAGCTTTCTTTTGCAGGATTGCCTGAAAAAGAAAAAATAGAACATGTTGGAGTAGAGTCTGGATCTTGCCTTCGATGGATGGTGGATTACATTTGTGAACATAAAGAACCGGTCAAATTGTTGATATGTGGCGCTGCAGGTACGGATTATGAAAACTTTGTCCACAATATGGTTGAAGTTGAGGTGGAAAGCACGATGCAGTATGTAGAAACACTTCGAGTTTTAGGGTATGAAGGACTTGAATTGAGTCGTTCGCTCTGCCATATTATTGCCAGTGGCATGCTGGGTGGTATCTTTGAGATTGTGATCCATGATATGCCAAAAGAAGAAGCTATGCGTGATGTCGAACAGTTACGAGAATTTTATACTGCTGGATGGCTAAAACTGTTTCCAATATAACGTAGAGAATCTGCTGAAAAATGATATATAATGGCTTTCTTGCTTTGTCATGAGTGGAAAGCCTAAAAATCTTCTTTTTTTTAAAATTTAAGTTAGCTTTAACTAACTAGTTAAGGAGGGGTTGTCATGAAAGAAAAGAAGAAAAGTGATGTCGCTGTTTTGTTAGAATATGCAGGGAACCGAAAGGCTTTGACTTTCTTAGGATTAGCCTTGTCAGCTGTATCGATGCTTTTAAGTATGGTGCCTTACATTTGTATCTGGTTGGTAGCCCGTGATCTCATTGCGGTAGCACCGAATTGGACACAGGCACAAGGTATTTCTCAATATGGCTGGATAGCCTTTGGTTTCGCAGTTGGTGGCATTATCATATACTTTATAGGCTTGATGTGTACGCATCTTGCTGCATTTCGTACTGCTGCAAATATTCGCAAACAGGGTGTTGCTCATATGATGAAAGTGCCTCTTGGCTATTTTGATTCCAATGCTTCCGGATTGATTCGTGGACGATTGGACGCGGCAGCGGCTGACACTGAACAGCTTATGGCTCATAACTTAGCTGATATTGTAGGTACAATTGTACTTTTTGTATCAATGATAGTTATGATGTTTATTTTTGACTGGCGCATGGGTTTGGCGTGTTTGATGGCTGTGGTAATTTCGGTGATTGCGATGTTTTCAATGATGGGTGGAAAAAATGCACAAATTGTCGGGGAATATCAAGCGGCTCAAGATCGCATGACAAAGGTGGGAACAGAATATGTTCGTGGTATTCCAGTCGTCAAAATTTTCCAGCAGACAGTATATTCTTTTAAGGCTTTTAAAGAAGCGATAGAAGCTTATAGCAATAAGGCTGAATATTATCAGGCGGATGTCTGCCAAGTTCCTCAAACTGTCAACTTGACTTTTACAGAAGGTGCATTTATTTTTCTGGTACCCGTTGCCCTGTTTTTAGCACCTAGTGCTTTAGCAAACGGACAGTTTGCAGAGTTTGTCACTGATTTTGTTTTCTATGCTGTTTTTTCAGCTATCATTTCTACGGCTCTTGCGAAAATCATGTTTGCTTCTTCAGGAATGATGTTGGCGGGTACAGCATTGGATCGTATTCGTCAGGTCATAGAAGCACCAACTCTCAAGAAACCAGATCATCCACAAATGCCTCAAAATAATAAAGTGGAATTTAAGGATGTCAGTTTTACTTATAGTGGAGCCACAAAACCAGCACTTTCACATGTATCCTTTATAGCAGAATCAGGACAGACAATAGCGTTGGTTGGACCTTCTGGTGGAGGTAAAACAACAGCGGCGAGTCTAATTCCAAGATTTTGGGATGTCAGTTCAGGTGCCGTAGAAGTTGGCGGTGTGAATGTTACACAAATGGATTCTCATGTTCTTATGGATCAAGTCGCTTTTGTTTTTCAAAACAACCGTTTATTCAAAGCGTCTATTTTAGAAAATGTACGCGCTGCACGTCCACAGGCATCAAGAGAACAAGTCATGGAAGCGTTAATGGCAGCTCAGTGCAAAGATATTATTGATAAGTTACCCGATGGTATTGATACACAGATTGGAACTGAAGGAACTTATCTTTCTGGTGGTGAGCAACAGCGTATTGCACTAGCTAGAGCGATTTTGAAAGATGCACCTATTGTTGTATTGGATGAAGCAACAGCTTTTGCTGATCCAGAAAATGAAGCGCTCATTCAAAAAGCATTTGCTACACTTACAAAGGGACGTACTGTCATTATGATTGCCCATCGTCTTTCTACTGTTGTAGGTGCCGATAAAATTATCGTATTAGAAAAAGGAAAGCTTGTTGAACAGGGTACGCATGAAGAATTGGTAAATGCAAATGGTCTGTATGCTAGAATGTGGCAAGATTATAACAAAGCTGTTCAATGGAAAATTACAAGTGATAAGGAGGCAAAGTAAATGTTTGGAGAAAAATTTAAACGCAAGTATGCTCTCACAGATCAAGGTGTACAGAATATAAAAAAAGGAACGTTTTGGACAGTTGCTGTTAACTTGGTCGTTATGATGGGGATGAGTATTCTCTACTTGATGATGGCTGATTTTATGGATGTTCTTATTGATGGAAGTCCGTTATCTCATACCGTGCTTATTCTTACTTTACTTGTCGTATTTGTGTTCTTGTCTTTTATAACACATTTACAGCAATATAAAGCCACTTATGGACTCGTGTATAATGAAGTGAAAGCAACGCGTTTGAGTCTTGCTGAACGACTTCGCAAGCTTCCACTTGGATATTTTGGCAAGCGTGATTTAGCTGATTTAACAGAAACGATTATGGGAGATGTCAATCGTATGGAACATGTCTGGTCACATGTCTTAGGCTATCTCTATGGTGCTTATATTTCTACGACAGTTATCGCAGTTTGTTTATTTATATATGATTGGCGACTTGCTGTGGCTTGTCTATGGGGTGTTCCGGTAGCTTTTGCTTTATTGTTTGGATCAAGAACATTGACTGCTCAAGCATCTCAAAGAACAAAAAGTTATGCTATTCGTGTTTCTGATGGTATTCAGGAAACATTAGAAAATATTAGAGAAATCCGTGCCACTAATCAAGAAGAACGATATTTGGAAGAATTGTATCAAAAAATTGATGATCATGAACGTGTCATGATTCAGGGAGAACTGGGAACCGGACTTTTTGTCAATGCAGCGAGTGTTATTATGCGTCTTGGTGTCGCAACAACAATGCTTGTAGGAACTCACCTCATTTTATCTGGAAGTATTGACTTTATGCTTTTGTTCTTATTTTTGATGGTTATTACACGTATTTATGCTCCTTTCGATCAAAGTCTGGCTTTGATTGCGGAAATGTTTGTTTCACAAATATCAGCTAATCGCATGAATAAAATCTATGAAACATCTTTGGCAGGTGGTATAGAAAAATTTGAACCTCAAGGACATGATATTGTATTTGAACATGTCAGATTTGCTTATGATCAAAATGAAGTTTTACATGATATTAGCTTTACTGCCAAAGAGGGAGAAGTGACAGCACTGGTTGGTCCATCAGGTTCAGGAAAGAGTACTTGTGCAAGATTGGCAGCCAGATTATGGGATATTTCTAAAGGTACAATCAAGGTAGGAGGTGTGGATATTTCCACAGTTGATCCAGAGATATTGTTAAGTGACTATTCAATGGTATTTCAAGATGTTGTTTTATTTGATGATACTGTTATGGAAAATATTCGTCTTGGTAAGCGAGGAGCAACAGATGAAGAAGTACTGGCAGCTGCCAAAGCAGCAAACTGTGATGAATTTGTAGATGTATTACCTCAAGGATATAATACATTTATTGGTGAAAATGGAGCTAAGCTTTCTGGTGGCGAAAGACAACGTATATCCATTGCCAGAGCTTTGTTGAAAGATGCACCAATCATTTTATTGGATGAAGCCACTGCAAGTCTTGATGTGGAAAATGAAACGAAAGTTCAAGAGGCTTTATCAAGACTCCTGAAAAATAAAACAGTATTGGTTATTGCACATCGCATGCGTACTGTTCAATCAGCTGATAAGATTGTTGTACTGGAAAATGGACGTGTCAAAGAGCAGGGGACACCGGCACAATTATATGCTAAAAAAGGACTATATCATCATATGGTTGAATTACAAAATGAAAGTTCTCATTGGCAGCTTGACAATGAATAGAAAAAAGAGTAACGGTAGGTAATAACTTATCGTCATTCTTTTTTTGATGTGAAACAGTTTTTAAGCTTTATTCTAATGTTTTTTACAACCATCTCTATATTTTTGGGACACACTGCTTAGAATAAATGAAAATGTGAAAACGTTGAACCAAATATGAATATAGAGAATAAATGTAAGTATCACTTATATGAATAGATTAATGAAGAAGATGTTTTGAATTAGCTAGAATTTATTTTTAATAAGAAGTTGTCTAAATTAGTAGAATGAGTAATGTAACTGATGATTATGAAATAAATAGAAAACTATCAATTAGATATGAAAAAATCAATGAAAAAAAGGATTTTCTATAGATCTATCAATACTTGTAAGGAAGTTATAAGGATATTCCCGTCTTTAAAATGAGTAAAAAGATTATTTTCCTGATATATATTGAATTATATCAAATTATAAATGTAAAGATAAAAAAATTTTTTTGCACTGCGAAAATAAGTACATTCTAGTGATAACATGATATTGATGATAAGTGAATATTAATGATGATTTTGTGCAAAGAGCTGTTGTTGACAGCTCTTTTTGCATTACAGGGAGTATAATGATTTCTTTAATGATTCATTAGAGTATCTTATTATCTGACAGTTTGAAGGCGGGTGTTACTGATTGATGAGATATACGAAAAAAGATGAAAGAAGACGTGCAATTTTAAGGGAACTGAAAAATTATAAGGGAAATAAGGAACTGATGAAATATTATCAGGAAATCATTGATAACCCACATGATTCAATTCCTCAGGTATATATAGAAAGATGCAAAAAAGATCTAATCAGAGTCAAAGGAAATATGCAGTATGTATTGGAGCTCATTCAAAGACTTCCTGAAAAAGATCAGGAAATGCTGATGGATGTATTTGTATTGGATATGAATAGAAAGGAATTGCTGTCAAAATATAATATGTCAGGAAATCTCTTATATTATCACTACAACCAGATTGCTCGAAAGCTTGCTGATATGGATTAGAGATTGGTTAAAACAGGGACTGTTCACACTGAAATCTTAAAGAGTCTTGTCAATGAATTTTTAAGCTACTCATACTGGCAGAGACAAAAAAGCGAGCTAGAAGAGGATCTGGCAATATTAGAGGAACGTATGTACGAATTGAGTGGTATTTCCTATGATGGTATTCCACAGAAAAATCGTAAACAGAATCAGGAAAGCAGACTTATTCAATTGATTACAGATAAAGAAAAAATAGAAGAACGTCTGCGTTTTATTCAAAGCAAAGAGGATTTTGTAAAAGAGATGATGGATATAATGTCTGAAAATGATCAGGAATTTATCATGAAATCTCTGATATATCGCAGTGCTTATGATACAAATGACAGCATTGGGATGAAAAGCAGCATTACAGAATCTGGTGTCAGATATAAGATAAATACTATCATCAGTAGAACTTTTGAAGAGTATTTGACAAAAGAAACTAAGAAAGGAGGCAAGGTTGAACAAACTGCAGGATGAAACCTTTGACAGCTTGTCACATGATGAATGGATTGTGATGAGCGAATTGCAGAAAACATTAAAGGAAAAGTTCAACCGAAATTACAAGCCCAGAAGACTAAGGGAGCTTATCCGAGAGTGCAGGCTTCTATATAAGGAAAACTGTACAGATATGCTGATCATCAAGTCAAACAGAGGCTATAAGCTTAGCAATGATATGGATGAAATATTTAGGTTTACGCGTGAGCTGATTGAGTGTGGAGAAAGCATGACCAGAGAAGGCCATGAAATCTATCAGGCAGCCTTATCTAGAAATCATCAGATGCCAAAATATCAGAAATATGAAGATTATTGCAGAGATTCCATTAAAAGAATGATGGAGGAAAATCAATTTTCTCACTTGCAGGTATTTGAAATTTCCAAAGGTTTGTCAACCGGGTTATCATACAGTCAGCTTTTTTTATTTGCTAAAGCAGAATATCATCCATATCTGATGCGACTGGCAAGAACAGCATTATCAAATGGTGCTGATCAGGAACAGGTATTATCTATACTGATGGATAATCCAATTCCGGAAATTGCCATAGAAAGATTCAAGAAAATAGAAGAAAAGAGGAATATTGAAAGTTAAACGATTGACTGCGGAAAAGCCAAATGGTGAAATCGTTCTAGTCAAAAAGGAAGTGGATTTTGATATGCTTTCTCCTGTCATTGCAAAAGTGTTGACAGAGGCTATCGAACAGCTTGCTCAATACGAACGCAGTCTAACCAGTGATGAACTGATTGAAATACCTTATCCTATCAAGAGCAGAATGAAACTGCAGGTTGAGGGACGTTTAATGGAAGTAGTCGTTGCTGGCTATGAGCTAAGCAGCAAAGAGATGATTGTCGTTCTGGAAAATAAAGAAGGCATCACGCTTCACATTCCATATAGGGAAGCGTTCAACAGGCTTCAGAAGATTGGCAGCGTGAATGCTGTTTAGGAAATCAGGTGCATTTGAACCTGTATGAGCTATTGCTTCCTACATTCAAATGGCCGAAAGAAAAAACAATCAGAGTCTTTGAAACCTTTGCAGGTATTGGTGCTCAGGCAAAGGGATTTGAAAATCTTCAAATAAATCATGTGGTCACAGGAATAAGTGAAATCGATAAGGATGCCATATTGGCATATGCTGCTATTCACTGTGACCTTAATAGAATCATGCAAAGCTATTCATTTCCTGAAAAGGAAGAAATGGTAGCTTATCTGCAAAAGCTGGATGTCGGATATGACTTCAAAAATCAAAGGCATACGATTACAGAAAAAACAGGTATAGATAAAGTCAAAAGATATTATCTGGCAAATGTCTTATCCAAGAACTATGGAAATATTTCAAAGATACACATGAGTGATCTTCCTGAAATTGATTTTCTGACTTATTCATTTCCATGCCAGGATCTAAGCAGAGCCGGAGCCATGAGAGGAATGGATAAGGAATCTCATACACGTTCTGGACTTCTCTGGGAAATTGAACGAATTCTAGAGGAAGGATATGCAATGAATCGACTTCCTATGATTCTTATGATGGAGAATGTTCCGGAAGTCATAGGAACAAGGAATTTGAAGAATTTCAGAAAATGGTATGCGAAACTGGAGGAACTTGGATATCAGTCATATTATAAGATTCTGGATGCTTCGGACTTTGGAGTACCTCAGCATAGAGAAAGATGCTTCATGATATCGATCTATGGAGCCTATCATTATGATTTTCCTATGCCAGTTCCTTTGACGATTTCACTTCAGGATGTGATGGAAAATAAGGCAGATAAATCTGATTTTATCAGTCATAAGGATATGTTGAAGATGATTTCCGTACATGATGAAACAATGAAGCTGCCCGATTGTTATGTTCCGCAGAATATAGAACATCAAAGATTTAATTTCATGAAATGCATCAATGGAAAGAATATTCATGGAAAAAGAGTGTCACAGACCAATCGCATTTTTGACAGCAGAGGAATCTCTGCAACCCTGACATGCGGTTATACAGGTTATTATCTGGTAGATTCATCTCAATATCCTGATGAAGATATTGGGGATAGGGCAAGAATAGGATATAAGCTAGTCAGAAGGCTGACTGTCAAGGAAGCCTATCGACTGATGGGATTTGCGGATGAAGATGTAGAAAAGGTCATATCAGCTGGTGTCAGCAGACATCAGATGTATCGTCAGGCGGGAAATTCCATTGTTGTCAATGTACTGATGGCTTTATTTAATCAGCTGTTCTAAACAAAGGAGGAAGATTGGAAGAAAATGTCATTAAGATAGTTGTTGATCAGGTCGATATCGTTGATGTCATTTCAAATTATATAGATCTGAAAAAATCAGGAAGAAACTATGTGGGTATATGTCCCTTTCATGATGACACGAATCCTTCACTAACCGTTAACAGAGAAAAGAAGCTGTTCAAATGCTTTGTCTGCGGGGCAGGAGGAAATGTCATCACATTTGTGATGAAGATAGAAAACTGTGGCTTTAAGGAAGCCTTTAATAAGGTGGTTGAGCTTGGAGGACTAAGCAATGATCTGAAGATGAAGATAACACAGGAATTCACCTATAATCCTTATAATGAGAAACAGCGACGTCAGATCAAGATGAATGAAATCATACAGGAATACTTATCCTACAATATCAAGACTGCAAATGCTGAAGGCAGCTATGAGTATCTGACCAATCGTGGAATCAGTGATGAAGCTCAGAAGAGATTCGGACTGGGCTATATGCACGATGTTCATCTCGTTATTCGCTTTCTTCAGCAGAAATGCGGGTTTACAAGGGAGGAGATTGCTGAAAATGATTTCTTTCGCATAAATGACTTTGGGATTTACAGTCCCTATGAACATAGAATTACGATTCCTATATATGATCGTTTCCATTATCTGATAGGATTTGCCGGAAGAAAAGGACAGTATGAAACAAAACTGGATGCAAAATACATCAACCCTTCTACCACTGATTTATTCCATAAAGGCAGGATTCTTTTTAATCACTACAATGCGGTACATGAATCGAAGAGCAAAAAAGAAATCTATGTAGTGGAAGGCTATATGGATGCCATTGCAATGGATGCAAATGGGTATCCAAATACTGTGGCTATCATGGGAACAGCAATGACTCATGAACAGATTGAATATCTCAAGCAGATCAAAAGTGAAGTTGTTATTGTTCTTGACGGTGATGGTGCCGGACAGAGAGCGATGTTTTCTATATACAGACAATGCGTCAAGGAAGGACTGGATGCTTCTTTTGCGGTTCTACCTGATGGGAAAGATCCCGATGACATGCTAAGAACGCAGAAAGCAGAAATGGATAGGATTCTCGCCAATTATATGTATGGCTACGAATTTGCTGCATCTTACTGTTATGATCCTGCCATGAGCTTTCGCCGACAGAAAGAACTGATCATGGAAATGATGGATGATTTTATTCATCAGGAAAGAGATGTTCTGGACAGATCTCATTTCTTTCATCTGATTCAGGAAAGCTATGGATTAGATGTGGAAAGTATCAGGGAAACCTACCAGCTATGCCAGCAGAAGATTCAGACAAAAAAAGCAGCAGACAGAAAAATGGCTGACCGTACCTTTACGCCTGAAATTCCAATGAAAAAAGGAAGAGTCAATGAAGGATAAGAAACGTACATATTCCATCTTTGCAGATATCGTTCGATACGATAATGAGCTATCATCAAGCTGCCGACTTTTATTTTCTGAAATTGCAGCATTATCTAAGCAGAAGGGGTATTGCTATGCCAATAATCAGTATTTTGCTCAAACATTTGAAGTTTCTATAAGCAGCGTATCCAAATGGATACATCAGCTTGAGGAAAAAGGATATGTTGATGTTGAATATATCCGAAGAGGAAGTCATGTCAAATGCAGAAAGATTTATCTTAATCTGGAACTCTGCGATGGATACAGATATCTAAAAAAGAAGATGGACCATTCCAATTCAAACGAACTGGAAAGCAGTCAGAACGAAGAAACTCTTCCAGCGGACACGAAGTATAAAAATAGTCTATCTAAAAATAAGGGAGATGAACGCTTCGGTGTTTATGGAAATCTGAAGAATGTCTATCTAAGTGGAGATGAATACGAAAGCATCATAAAGAAATGCGGATTCAGGGATGGTATGATTCTGATCAATGATTTGTCTTATCATCTAGGTTCTACCGGTCGTAAATATAAATCACATTATAATACGATCATATCGTGGTATCGCCGTAAGGCATCTGAAAAAATCAGACGACCTTCACGATGGTATATAGAGGATGGTGAAGAGATGGATGAATAATAGTCCTAAATATAGATTGAGCGAACAGACAATCATGGATATGGAACATGGTGTTGTTCTATACAGAATCGTAGCTGAAAGAACATTTGAGTCTATTGAACGCATTATAAAAAAAGGAACGGTTGGCGGATATGTCTGCGGCTATCATAATCTATCTCAGGATGACAGATGCTGGGTTGATGATAATGCAAAAATATTCGGACAGGCAAAGGTGCTGGAAAATGCTTTTGTCAAAGGGAGCAGCATGATTTCAGATGATGCTGAGATTAGCGGATACAGCAAGGTTATTGGCTGTGCGACTGTAAGAGAAAACGCTCTGATTGGTGGAGAGTCAGTAATTGAAGACAATGCTATCGTTGAAGGCAATGTAATCGTTCAGGATCATTGCAGGATCATAGAGAACGCAATTGTAACTGGTGATGTTCAGCTCTATGACAGGTGTATTATTGGCGGCAATGCTTATCTGTATGGCAAGGCAGAACTCAGGGGCAGATGTGAAATCAATGGTTCAGCTATCATAGGCGGTCATAGTCGTATAGAAGAATTTGTTACTGTCAGGGATAAGGCAATCATCAAGGAACATGCCTTTATTCATGGTCGTTGTCTGATCAATGGAAATGCGAAAATATTCGGTTATTCGGATATTAGTTATGATGTTGGTGGACTAAGCATTATCAATGTCAGCCTTTCTGAAAGGAAAGAGAATATCCCTTTTCTGAAAAAGAATTTTATTGAGTCGCTGGAGATTGAAAGAGGAGGAAATCATAGAAAATAATTTTTATTCTGATAAAGCAATCGAAAAGATAAAGTATTCCGGTCTTCCGGAAGACAAGCAGAAGCTATACATGGATTATCTGATGTCGGAAGATAAAATAATGCTTCTTGCAGAATTGTGGGAGCACTATGGACTTTATCCTCATTTTATGTTTGATGTTTTTGAATCTTATTCTGAGGAAGAGCTTAAAGATACCCAGTTCTGGATTAAAATGCAGATTGATGGTTATATGGAGTATGATGAACTTTTGCATAAGATTAATAATCTTTCAGAAAAACAGGGAAAGAAGTGGAATAATCTTAAATTATTAGAGGCTGCTGTCATTAGAAATCTGGACGATAAATTGTTGCCTTATCTACAATCTGTTCATTTTAGAGCGCTTGATGAAATGGACATTGAAAATGATAGGATATTCGTGTCATTTGATGCACCTATAAGATATGAAGAAATAATAGACTATATCCAAGATCTTCGTAATCAGGGACTGCCGTTTATTTCAGCTATGAGAGGATTCTGGATAGATTATCAATTCTGTGATGAGTATGGCAGCCATGAAAACAGTATTTGTGTAGATTTCAAATATCAGCAGATTATGTGCAAGGAGTCCAGAGAAAGCATAGAGAAGATATTGGAAAAGATAAATCAGGATTATATGCCCAAGGAAATGCTAAGGCATTATTATGAACAGATACAGGATATAAAGCTGAATATTATGCAAAATGAATCTGAAGGAATTTGTCAGATGGTTGAATTTATGGAGTCAGTGAAAATAAGAGATTTCAATGAACTAAGAAATGAGATATTGAATCAAGAGGAGCTTAATGAATACGCTCAGCATATTTCTAAAAATGGAGTAAGAGAACTCAAGATGTTTCTTGAAAACTATGATTCAGAACATGTTCATGATTTCTATTATCTTAACGAATCCAATCATCTGGAAAGATTGGATAAAGAGCTGGCTTTGATTTTAATGGATGATGCTGCTTCCTGCATTTCATTTGACAGAGTAATGGGATATGAACAGACGAAAGATTATCTAAGTGATCTTTTGCCTAATGAAGCAGAAGAGCTCATAAAGAAATGTCAGGAAAACCTATGGCTGAAAAAGGGTGGAATTCCATTTGAAGATGATGACTTGAGTGAAGAGGAGTATGACTATCATTTTCGCAGATGTGAAAGAAGAATGGATTTAATGAATGCTATCAGTGATGTCGGCTGGGCAATTCGAGATGGATTTGTGTATAAGAATATGGCTTTCATTCAGCAGGTCAATGGTGGTGATGAGTACTGGACATTGATTCATGATGGAGAAAAGTGGATTGATTATGAATCAGTAACTTTCCGTCCTTCAATTGAAAATGACAGATTTTATAGTCTACTTGATCAACTTGAAAAAGAAGGACAGAAGGCAATAGAAAGGGAAAGAAGCAGAAAAGACAGAAACAGGGGTGAAAGACTATGAGGATTCCTAAAAGGACAGTTCGATTGAATCATATCATGAGTGACAGACAGTTAAGTGAAGACCAGAAAGAAATCATTGAGTGTGGTATTGATGCGGGCATGAATGATGATGAATTGACACTGCTAGCGAATAAGGAGCTATCATGTGATCAGATCATGCAGGGATATTATGGAATCATGTGCGGACTATCAGTAGAGGAAGTTGCTACATATCTGAAACCTGAAAAGAGTCTTGATGTCATGCAGCAGATTCGTTTCATCTATTTCAAGCAGAGAGGAACAAAGATTCTTCCCCTTGTTTTAAATGACAATCTCACTAGCCAGCAGATTATAGAAATCCGAAAAGGTGCAGAACTCCCATTGCGTTATGTTAAGCTTTATGCTGATCCATGTTTCAGTGAAAAACAGATGGAGCAGATACGTATGGGTTTTGAAAAACATATCCCTTATAGCATCATGCAGTTTATATGTGATCCACGATTGTCGGTAGAGCAGATGCGCTGCTTAAGAGAGATTGCATCCTTTGGAATATCTCCTGAAGAAATGAGAGAATTAGCACAGCCTGATATTCCAGAGGAATCCATGCAGTTCTATTTGAAAAAACTGAAGATTCGATATAGAAATAATGAAAAAAGAAAGCATATGATATATAATCTAACTATATAAAGCATTTATTTTAAGAAAATTAAGGAGTATAACAATGAAAGAGAGCGTAAAAATAGAAGATTATGTCAAGAAAATTTCACAGATGATTGAAGAAGCCAAGGCTGAAGGAAAAGAGTATGTTGATATCAATGCAGGAGAACTTCATAAAATGATGTCTAAGAAGCCAACGCTTCCTAGCTGCTGTATGGCAATGAGGAAAATGAAGCAGAGTAATGATCAGGTCATTTCTGAAGCTAACACTAAAAGCGGGTATGGGGTTGTCTTGACTATCCGTTATTTTGTGGCAGAAAGAGATGAAGCTGAGGTCATGGAGAAACGTAGAGGACGTCCAAAAGGTTCCAAGAATTCTGTGGAAAAGATCAAGGAAAAAAAGAAAACAGTAAATGTTGAAAAGTCTGTTGAAGAGTATCTCAGTGAATCCGGCATTGCATATGAGAAAAAAGACAATATGATCTTAGCTGACGGTGCCTATGGAAAGTGGCTGATTCTGCTGGGCGAACACAAGAGAGGGCCAAAAGCAAGTTTTTCTTCTAAGGTAATGAAGTTATTGTCATATTATGATGATTCTATTGAAAAATATTCACTTGCATTAAAGACGGATGTAAATATGGATAGTAGCTGGAAGGAGATATCTGATATAGCAAAAAAACGTCTGAATATGACCTTGCTTAAGATAACACCCGCCGGAAATATCAAAGAAATCTGAAATTAGAAATATATGAATATATTTTGCTGACAATATAGAACGAACATGACAAGATAGTCATGAGGTGATAACTATGTGGAAAACTTTATGGAAAGAACACAAAAAAACAATTACAGGTATTATGGTTATTTCAGTTGGTTTTGCATGTCTTCTGATGTATGTTTTGTTTTCTCATCAGGAAACAGATGACATTCGAGTTGTCTTCAATTCTGATATACAGGTTGAAGAAGGAACTGTTTTAACGGAAAAAATGCTGATAAAGGAAACAAATGCAGATAAGATTGACATTCCTGAAGATAAAGCAGAGAATGTGGGAACGCAGACAGTTAAGATTATTGCAATGCTTAAGGATGAACAAAAGGAATTCTCCACAAGTATAACTGTTCTAGAGAAGAAAACTGAAGAACCACAGGAACAGCAGGAAACCGAGGAGAAATCATCTAAACAAGAGGATGAAGCAGACAATGATCAGACTGCTGACGATAGCAGAACCCAAGAGAAGATAACTGAAGTTACTGAAAGCAA
Source organism: Massilimicrobiota sp. An80 (assembly GCF_002159255.1). Lineage (NCBI taxonomy): Bacteria > Bacillati > Bacillota > Erysipelotrichia > Erysipelotrichales > Erysipelotrichaceae > Massiliimicrobium > Massilimicrobiota sp. An80. Next base: position 44,906 of record NZ_NFHI01000004.1, on the reverse strand, counting down.
AGCTTCCAGTCAGTCATCACAAAATATTGCAAAGAATGAAAACACTCAGAGTTCATCACAAAACAGCAATGACAGCCAGACACAAAAAGAAGAGAGTTCATCTGATTCACAGCAAGAACAGATGCCTTCACAGTCACAGATTTCAGAAACGGAATTTGCCAATCAGTTATTTGCTCTTGTGAATAACTATCGAACAGCTAACGGGCTTTCTGCACTGGGAACTAATGCTGTGATCCAAAGTCTGGCAAATCAGCGTGCACAGGATATGGCCGATATGGGCTATGCCAGTCATACACGTCCTGATGGTAAAACAGCAGATTTTTATGGGTGGAGAATACATACGGTATTATCTCAGGCGGTGAGAATGTTTTTGGAGGTACGCTAGGCTGGTCTCCGCAGGCGGTCTTGGATAGTTTTTTAGCTTCATCTGGACATAAAGAATCAATAGTGGCTGATTACAATCACTATTTTGCAATTGGTGTACGATATGCTGATGGACAGGTATTTGTATCAATGAATTTTCAACAATAAAATAAGATTCAAAAGACTCGTGATGAGTCTTTTTTGCTTGAAAAGGAGAATGAAAATAAAGAATAGCAAGGAACAACTGAAACTGAAACTAGATGAAAAGATCTCAAAAGAGTATGAGAATTACAAGAAAAATATTCTGAAAAAAGGACCTGATGAAGTTTTTAGAGAAGCGTATAAGATTTCTGCTTTATATGATATTGCTGAATATATCTATCAGACTTCATTTTCAGTACCAGAAATGCATCTGTTTTTAAAAGAAAAGTGTCTTTTGGAATCGCTATATCAGGAATGGCTGGAAATGGATGATTCCAGAATGGAAGAAATAGGCAATATGGTCAATGAATATAAAGATTATCTGAAAAAGACAGAAAAACTAATATGGAGAAACGAGAGGTAGGTCCATGAAAATGGTCAGAGTCTGTTATCGATGTAAACGAAAGGTTTATCCATCCAAGACAGAAACATATCCTTTCCAGTGCTTTATTCATGATGAAGATTTATTTGGCATAGAAACAATTGAAGTTTCTGAAGAGGAATATATAAGTCTACTTACAAAACGTCTTCATTGTACAAAAGAGGAAGCGCAACAGATAGATGAAGCATATGATCGATATGTATATGACTGCATCGAAAGGGATTATCATCCTGTCAAAATGGAAAAATTTATTAAGTCTAGAGCTTTAGAACGAGAAGCAAGGAGGTAATGATTAATTATTATAAGGTAAGGTATACTTAGGGGCGTTTGCCCCTTTTTCAATGCATAAATTATTGATCACTATATGAAGGAAAACAAAAGAAAGGAAAGAGGAAAAATGAGAGATAAGATCAAACGATTATTGCTGGTAATGATCACTGTTCTGATGACTTTTGTCAATGCTGTACCTATGAATGTCATGGCAAAAGATCTTTCAAATCCGGACAGGGCTGCCATCATCAAAGAAGCTGAAAAGCATGAGGGCAAGCCGTATGTCTATGGAGGCAATGGACCAGATAGCTTTGACTGTTCGGGTTTTACAAAATATGTATTTCAGCACTCGATAGGCTTCACTCTTGAAAGAACAGCAGAAGCTCAGCGTCAGCAGCTGATTAAATCAGGCCAGCAACTGAGCAAGACAGATAAATCGCAATGGAAACCTGGAGATCTTGTTTTCTTTGGAAATCATGGAATCGCAGAGCATGTCGCCATTTATTATGGTGATGATGAATATATCCATGCCATAGGTGATAAGGTTCAGGTAACAGATGCAGATTATTTGATTGACAAAGATGGAGAAATTTATCAGGTTCTGACAGTTATTAAGATGGTAGAAGACCTAGGTGGATTTACAATCCTAAAAACTGATGAAGACGGAAATGCATTGTCAGGTGCAAAGTTTAAAATAACAATGCCTGATGGTTCATCAACGACAAGAACTACTGGAAAAAATGGGAAAATCATTTTAAAGGATGTTGCAAACGGACAATATAAAATTCAAGAAACCTACAGTCCGGAAGGCTTTCTTATTGACGATACAGTAAGAACGATTACTGTAAAAGCTGGCGATGATCCATCAGATCATGTGTACAGTTTTGTTAACAAGCAGCCGACAGGAGAAATTACGCTAACCAAGTACAATGAAGATAGATCTTCTACTATTCCTGGAACGAAATATCACGTAACGAGCGATACAGGATATGAGGCAGACCATACGACAGACAAGAACGGCCGCATTCATTTGACAGGATTGAAGTTAGGAACATATACATTTACTGAAGTTCAGGCGGCAAATGGCTTTCTTCTAAATAAGGAACCTGTAAGCATCACACTGTCATACAAAGATCAGCATACAAGTGTTATAGTCGGTTCCATCGAACAGACAAATAAAGAACCAAGCGGAAAGATTGTATTGACAAAATATAATGCTGATAAGAGTTCGGTCATTCCAGGAACGACTTATCGTGTAACAGGTCCAAATGGATTTGATGAAACTGTTAAAACCAATTCAGAAGGAAAGCTTGTTATTGATGGCCTAAAGCTTGGAACTTATACATTGACTGAAGTACAGGCAGCAGATGGCTATCTTCTTGATAGCAAGCCAATCACTGTTTCCTTAAGCTATAAGGATCAATACACAGAATTGATTACTGGTACAGCAGAACAGACAAATGCTGAACCGACAGCTACCATCAAACTGAAAAAGGAAGATAAGGAAACAGGTGCAACTGCACAGGGAGATGCAACCCTTGAAGGGGCTGTCTATGAGCTTGTTGCCGGTGAGGATATCTACAACAAGGCAAAGACTAAAAAATACTACACAAAAGGTGATATAGTCGCTACAAGAGAAACAGATGCCTCTGGTGCTATGGATGATATTACCGGACTTCCATTAGGAAATTATCAGTTGAGAGAAAAGACGCCTAGTTTGGGGTATCTGCTTGATGAAAATGTCTATGATATTCGCTGTACTTATGAAAATCAGACTGTTTCAGTGATTACCCGCTCTCAGGTATCTAAGGAACAGGTAAAGAAGCAGGCTTTCCAGATCATCAAGATTTCAACTGATGAAACAGGAGAAGCTTCAAAGGTACCGGAAGCAGAATTTACAGTCAAGCTGGCATCCGATGTTGAAAAGAACGGATGGGATAAAGCAAAAGTATATGATATTCTGACAACAGATGAGAATGGCTATGCTTTGTCTATTGAACTCCCATACGGACGCTATCAGGCAAGGGAAACAAAAGTTCCTGAAAATCTGATGCCTGTTGCTGATTTCTTTATCGATATTACGGAAGACAGCAGGGAACCGCAGGTATGGCGTATCATGAATGACGCTTCCTTCAAAGCCTTGATAAAAGCAGTCAAGGTTGATGAAGAAACAGGAAAAACAGTGTTGCTTTCAGATGCTTCATTCAGGATTCGCAATGTTGAAACAGGTGAATATGTAGGGCATTGGGTATGGTTTCCATTGCCTCATTATGTAGATACATATACAACAGATGAAACTGGTACTGTCATGACGGCAGATGTATTGGAAGCTGGCGAATATGAACTGGTAGAGATAGAAGCACCGTATGGATACATTCTTAATGATGAACCAGTGAAATTTACTGTTACCAACAGAACTGCTTATGAGATGGCTGAAGATGGAAAAACGCCGATTATTCGTGTTTCAATGAAGGATGTTTCCGCAAAAGGAAAGATTTCTGTAATCAAGACTGGAGAACACCTTACAGATGTAAGCAAGGATGATGATGGAAATATCCAGTTTATCTATGAAAACGGACCGATTGATGGAGCTTTTTTTACTGTAAAAGCAGCTGAAGATATTTTAAGTGCAGATCAGCAGGGCGACATCATATATGAAAAAGGTGAAACTGTTGCTGAACTGACAACTTCCAGTGGGGAAGCACAAACCATAGAACTTCCTCTAGGCAAATATACTGTTGAAGAATCTGCTGCAGGTGAAGGGTTTGTATTGAACAAGGAAATAAAGGAAATTGAATTAAAGTATGCCGATCAGTACACACCTGTTGTATTTGAAGAAACAGAATATATCAACGAACGCCAGAAAGCTGAAATCAGTGTCATCAAGAAAGACAAGGATACAGCACAGCTATTAAGCGGTGCTAAATTTGGATTATACGCTAAAGAAAATATATATGCTGCTGGAAGTGAAAAGCTTCTAGTAGAGGAAGGACAGCTGATTGAAACTGCATTGACAGACAAGGAAGGAAAAGCTGTTTTTAAGACAGACTTGCCATTATATAAATTTGAAATCAGGGAAATTCAACCACCAATTGGTTATGTTTCCACAGATGCGGTATATGAAGCAGACTGTACATATCAAGGTCAGGATGTTGAAGTAATAAAGCTTACTGCATACTTTGAAAATGAAATCACAAAGACGGAAATTTCCAAAAAAGATGCAACAACAGGAGAAGAACTTCCGGGAGCTCATCTGACATTAAAGGAAAAAGATGGAACTGTCTTTGAAACATGGATTTCTACAAATGAACCGCATATTGTTAAGGGGCTTGAACCTGGAAAAACCTATGAATTGATTGAAACAAGCTCTCCTTATGGTTTTGCAATCAGCCAGACAGTTGAATTTACTGTAACGGATACTGGTGTTGTCCAGAAAGTTGAAATGATTGATGAAATGGTCATGGGAAAACTGAAATGGCTAAAGACAGGCGAAGTCTTTACAGGTACTGAAGAAGTGGAAACTGAATTTGGTATAGCGAAAAAACCTGTATTTGGAAAGAAAATCATCTCCAATGCTGAAATTGATATCTATGCAGATGAAGAAATTAAGCTAGCCAATGATATCGTCTACTATGAAAAGGATGAACTGATTGAATCATTAAAGAGTGGGGATGAGCCTGTTGAAAGCAAGGAACTTCCTGTAGGCAAATATTATTATATTGAACGCGTTGTGCCTGAACCATTTGTACAGGATATGGAAAGGCATTATTTTGAGATTGAGGATAATCAGAAAAACGAACTTCAGATTATTGAAAGCGAACTTGAAAATACAAGAGCCAAGGTCAATCTGGAACTTCAGAAAATCATGGAAGAACATCCATATTATGTGGATGATTATAAGGAAGCCTATAAGAAAGTTGCTTTTGGAATCTATGCATCAGAAGATATCATGAATTATGCTGATGAAACAGGAATTGCTGAAAATACACTGATTGCAGTATGTGGTATTGATGAAAATGGCCATCTCATGGATGTACCTGAACTTCCAATTGGTTCATATCATATCGTCGAAATGGCAACGGATGATAATTACATTGTTAGTGAAGAAAGCTTTGATTTTGAAATCACATATGAAGGCAAGGATGTTCCTGAATTGAATATCGCAATCAATGAAGGAAAGGAAATTGTCAATATGCTCAAGAGAACGGATATCGTCATCAGCAAGATTGACAAGATTTCCAAAGATCCATTGCCGGATGTCGAATTTACTCTCTTCGATCGAGATATGAATGTGATTGCTACAGCAGTCAGTGATAAAGATGGAATTGCTCGCTTTGAAGATATGCCTAATGGAATTTATTTCTGCAAGGAAACAAAAGCGTTAGAAGGCTATGCATTAAGCGAAGAAGTCATCAGAATAGAGCTGACTGGAGATTCAAAGGATAATGAATATCATGTAACAATGACGAATGTCCTGCTTCCGGCAAAAGGTGAGTCTGTACAGACCGGAGATACAAGCAATATTATTCTATGGATAAGTGCTGCGGCTGTATCGGGTGTCATTGTACTGGCTACATTGAAGATCAGAAAAAGAAATGGTCGAAAGAAATAAGCTGATTATTGTATCTGTTTTGATGCTGCTGACTGGATGTGCATCAGGAGATGAAGAAATAGAATTTGTAGAGGATTTAGCCATTCCTGCAGGTTCTATCTTCAATTCTGCCGAACTTGTTAAAACCGTTAATGGTCAGAAGATAACTCAGTTTAATCTGGACGGTGACCGTATCATCTCAGGTGAGGATACGCTCATCTGTCCTCTTATTGATACATCAAGGCTAGGTTCAAAGACAATACAGTATATTTTCAATGACCATGAAATTGAACTGACAGTTGAAATTGTTGATGCTTCACCTCCTGTCTTTCAGGAAGAAAAGAATGAACTGACAGTTCAGGCAGGCATCTCTAAGGATGATCTGATTGAAATGATGAAAGTTAAGGATGAGTACAGTTCCTTTTCAGTGATACTGGAAGGAGATATGAATCTATCTAAGAGCGGAACATATCATGTTGCAGCAATCGCAAAGGATGAAGTGGGCAATGAAGCTAGAAAGGAATACACAATTATCGTTAGAGAGGAATCAAGGCAACAGGATAAGATAACGTCTGAAACTGAATCAGTTTCCAGACCAGCCCAAAGCAGTCCTGAGCAGTCTGATGATAACAGTAGTTCTTCTCATAACGGTCAAAATAAACAGGAGAATTCTGAACCGACAAATACAGAAATACATCTGACAGCAGAGAACAGAAGATTTCTTTTCAGTGACGGGTATGACTATGAGAGCTGCTATCAGGCAGCTGTTACTTATGCCCAGCAGATGATAAAGGAACATAAAGCAAATGGATACAACTGCAATCCAATCAGAAATGATCGACAGGAGTATGTTGGATATGAAGTTGTATTCTATTAAGAAAGTAGGTGAACATGAAAGTTGAGTTATCTGTCGATAACAACTATCTCAATTTATGTAAAGTGAACGTCATAGTAAATAGAAATGGTAAAAAGAAAATTGATAGAGAATGGGAAAAGGTGGAGCGATTTATTGCCAACAGTAATTTTGCCGGGAAGAACAATCTGATTGTGAGTCTAAGCATTGACGATAAAACTATCTTCCAGCAGACAAAGGTCAAACATAAGGCAGAATGCTATCAAAGTGTTTTCCATATGCTGGAGAGTTTTCTGATGGATAAGCTTCATTTTTATCACAAGCTGACACCTGAAGAAAGAACCAATGAACTGGATGCTGAATATAGGCGAAACAGACAGTCTTTGCTGCTTTTAAAAAAGGTTGACAGAAAGATGAGGAGGCTGATGTGAAGCACAGTGAGATTCAAAGAAATGAAAGGGAAGAAATACGTAATGAGATTATAAAGCTCCTGAAAATAAATCCTTCCTATATGGATGAAAAGGAGGCAGCAAGTCTTGAAGGTCATATTGATCGTATTCTTCTTGAACCTTATTCATCTGTGAGCAGGCAGATAGAATCCTATATGAACCGACATCATGAAGATATGATGATCGATATTATGGATGCTTCAGCTGCATCTTTTCTTGACGAAGAAATTGAAGCTTTGAGAAAGAATGCAGGAACATTGGATAAGGAACTATCGATGATGCTTGAGTTTGATGCCATGAAATATAGAAAAGGTACAAAAGATGAGAAGAATCAAATGCTCTCTCATGTGTTTGAGAAACTTATGATTGCGGGCATGATACTTCGTGATTATAGTGAGGTCATCAGCTATCTAAAAGCCAACCAGGATAATGCAGAAGCACTCAAGGATATCGGACGAGAGATTAAAAAGGAACAGTACCGCATCGATAGAAAGTATTACAGCATTGAAGCTGTCATCAATAAAAAGCAGATTACTGTCCTGCAGTTTTCCCTTAGAGAGGGAATTATTCATCAAAGAACACAGGACAGGCAGATATAAGAGCAAAAGGAGGAGGAATGCTTGGAAAGAGTTGTTAGTGTCATTACCAATATTGTCAATGCGTTGCTGGGATATGCTCAGCAGCTGGCATTGCCCATTGCAATATGTATGATTGTTGGCTATCTGGTTATTTCACAGGTCAGCGATGAACAGAATCAGCAGAAATATTTAAGAAGGATCAGAATGATTGGTGCCATTCTTCTTGCAGTCTATCTCGCACCGGATGTCATCAACTGGCTGAAATCATTCGTCTAGTTGATATATGTTTGATGGAATTATACAGACAATCAGCGATACGATTCGATCTATTCTTTTCGGACCGCTGGGTGCGATTCTAGGCTGGATCATTGATATCGTAGATATCATTCTGACGGAAATATCAGGTTTTTCATTCATTGACCTGAGTTTTGTGACGAGCTGCTATTCAACCTGTATGACAATTGCGCTCGTCATACTTCCGCTGAAGCTTGTCTATGAATGGATATGGCTGGTTATATCGAATGATATTGAAAAGTGGGGACATAAGATCTTTGCGGTCTTTCAGATTGTTGTCATCCTTCTTGCCACGCCTCCACTATTAACGACCATAGGAGATGGTGTAACGCAGATCAACAAGGCTATACTTGCCGGGGATGTGATTTCAGGAGAATCATCAGCCAGTGGAGAGGATGCCGGAGAAGGATTTGCAGTGACAATGCTAGTGGCAACGACGGGAATGGAAGAGGAGGAGGCTCAGACATTCATTGATGATTTTACAGGAGAAGACTTTGATATCAATGTAAGAGACGATGAAGAAAACTACATCTATGAATTTGACTTTATCATGCCGATGTTTGTTGGGCTGGTCATGTGGATAATCATTTTCTTTATTGGACTGCAGATGGCAAGTCGTCAGGTATCGCTTGCCTTCTTTAAAATCATAACGCCACTTTGCGCGTTATCGCTGACCAATAAAGAGAATTCATCAGCGTTTACTGTTTGGAAAAATAACATCATTGGACCGTTTCTGATGAATACAGTACAGATATTCCTGTTTCTATTCATGTTCAAACTGATTGCTGAACTAGGAACAGAGGCATCCGGACTCGCAAAGCTGCTGTTTACGATTGCACTTCTTCTTGTAATCATAGCTATTCCAAATAAGGTCGCAGCAATGATAGGCGGATATAATGCTGGTATCATGGAAGGTTTGTCAAGTCTTCAGTCCTCTTTGATCATGACCAGCAGTGCAATCTCAACAGCAAAAGTAGTAGCTGGAGGAGCAGCCGCTATTGGAAACATGGCGAAAAGCGGTGTTTCCATGCTGACTCATGCTCCGAATAACATTGCTCGAATGAGTGGAACAGCTGTTTCTCATGCAGGTGGAATGAAAGATTCCATCAACCGAAGTGCTTCCCATGTCAAAGAGGCTATGAAGTATGGCGGAGGCATTGGCGGAGCAGCGACTATTCTGGGCAGTGATGCCTATCATGCTGTAAAGGATAAGGTTTCCAGAGGAACTGGAGGATTGGGTTCTCAGTTTAGGCAAAGCAAGAAGGAAGCAGATCTGAAAGCAGCGTTTTCTAAAGATAGTCCGTTAACTTCAAAGGATGTTTCTTCTCGTGAACGCACGATACATTCATCAGGACAGAAAATGCAAGATACCGATTATTCATCGGAATCTAAGGAAGGCATGAGTGAAAGAATGACTGGACAGACGGGTTCATTCTCCAGAGATGGGAAAGAGAGCAGAAGCTCTGAAAATGGTTTTGGAAAGATCAATACAACCGGAAGGCTGAACAAAAGCAGAAACAGCAAGGAAAGGAGGTTCAAATAGAGGAAAAGGAAATATATTTTATTCCTAAGAAGAAAATGATCAAGGATAATTTTCTTCTTGGATTTTCATTAAAGGAAGTATTATTCATGGCTGTCGTCGGTGCAGTCTTTTTTTATACAATACAGCTTTATGATAAAGGACTTGCTTATCAATGGACGGTTTCAGCCATTATATTTATAGGTGCACTTCTTCTCGAAGTGCCAACAACGCAGCAGAGATTTCTTGATATTCTGGTCAAAGCAGTAAGGTATATTTTTGTACAGAAGCTTTATTTTCAGGATACAAGAAATAAAGAAAAAGGGAAGGTGAAGAAATGATGGAAATGCTTGTACAGATACTCTCTCTTGCAGTCATGACAGCAGTAATAGTCTGCATGTATCTGCAGAGAAAACCGAAAAAAAGAAGGAATGGAGAACCGCCTCTGATCGTTGATGTTGAGCTGGCTGAAGAAGATGTCACGCCAACATTGATTCAGCAGCTTATGGCATGCAATCTGGCAATGAAGAGAAGACTGATTGCTGTTGCTGAAACAGGAAATACAGATGAATGCGAGGAGCTTCAGCGAAGAATCATGCAGAATAATCAGTTCATTATTGATTTATTTCAATACGATGGAAAGCTAAAGGATATGATGAAGAGCAATCAGGAACCGGAACATAAAAAAGCTGATAAGGACAATATTCCTGAACTGAAAAAAGTCATCGGCAGACAGCAGAGATTGGATGTGTAGATTGAAGAATAAATTGAAGATACCTGAAATCAGGATCAAAACCAAGAGGAGAAAACGAAATGAAACCAGCAGGGATTTCATGAACCTGCTGATAGATGAAGAAAATGAGACCATACAGCTGGCTGATACTAAGGAATATATAGGAGCTATAGCTGTCAGTCCTTTAAACATCTTTGGAGTCAGGGAAAAGGAACAGACAAAATATATCAATGTTCTGGAAACATTCGTAAATAACAGAAAGTTTACCAACTATCAGATATTCAGTTCAGAAACAGGATCAGATATCAATACCTATCTCCATCAGCTTTCTGATTTACAGAAGAAAATGGAATTAAGCAATGATAGTGATCGTCTTCGCTTTGAACTGATAGAAGATGAAAAGAAATATATTCAGATGCAGACAGGAAATCGCGATCTTGTTGACAAGTATTTTTATATCATCTTCCGTCATGAAGATAAGGAGGAGCTGGAACGTCTGAAGCATGATGCCATGTATCTGTTCAAGTCCATGTTTTCTGCAAGAGATGTGGATTTCTATGAGCATCTGCTGACAATCTATCGCTATTTCAATCCCTTTCGCAGTCTTTACGAAAGAAAGAATATTCATCATCTGAAGGATCTGGAAATCTGCGATTATATCAGTCCAATTGGCATCAAGGCAGATAAGGATAAGCTCTCGCAGTATATCTATATTGATGGTGTCTACTGTAAAACATTTCATGTTTATTCATATCCGGATTTTCCTTTTTTTGCATGGCTTTCCTATCTGACAGGATTTAAGGGTGTAGATTTTTCTCTACATGTTGAAGACTGTGATTCTGCCAGATTGATGAAGACCTATGACAAGCAGTACAATAATCTGTGCAAGAATTATGACAAGGCAACCAAGCGTTCAGAACAGGAAAAGCTAAAAAACGATATGGAATCAGTAGAACTGATGATTGAGAGCCTTTCAAGAGGAACAAAGAAGGCAGTGAGCTTTGTCGTAACGCTTCGCTTAGAGGCAAGTTCTCTTGAAGAATTAGTTGAATTAGAGAATCTTTTAGTCCAGGAAACAAGCAATCTAGACATGCTGATCAGACAGGGATTTTTTGATCAGAGGGAGCTTTTCTATTCATCTGCACCATTATGCTGTAACAGAATCAAGGAATATACCAAAGATGTCGTATGCAATGTCATCAGCTGGGGGTTTCCATTTGTATATGAATCACTGATCGATGATAATCTTCCAATCCTGATTGGACGTTCAAGAAGCATGGGTGGAGCAATCTTCTATAATCACCTTGTCAAGTCCAAATCAAGAACCAATTCCAATGAAGTTGTCTTTGGATGTACTGGATCAGGAAAGACATATTTTCTCATGTATCTGATACTTCACAGATATTCCAGAGGAATGAAGCAGATCATAGTCGATGTTGAAGGAAAGCAGATGAACAAGCTGACAAAGCATCTGAATGGTGAAGTCATCAACTGTTCAAACGGAGTACTTGGCATCATCAATCCGCTTCAGATCAGAATCACGATAGACGATGATGACTCAGGAGATAAGACTCCACTGCATCGTATCTTTCCGCTTGCTTCTCATATTCAGTTTTTGAGAACATTCTTTGGCATGTATTTTACAGGTCTGGATCGTGTTCTTCTATCTGAGGTTGAGGATGCTATGGAAGAACTTTATAAAAAATGGGGCTATTCATTTGAAACAACAGCAGAAGAAATTGTCAAAAAGAAACCTGAAGACTTTCCGGTTATGAAGGATCTTTATGACATCATGGAAGAACGTTTTGAGAAGGCAGACAGGAATAATCTGGACAAGAAAAATCGTATGGAAATTGCAAAGAATTTCATTAAAAGAATGGCCGTAGGTGCTGACAGTCCGATGTTCAATGGACATACAAATATATCTCTTGATAACGATACAATCTGCTTTAATCTGGCTGGACTTCAGAACAAGGATACGACAGTGCTTCGTACGCAGTATTACAATATATTGAGCTATGTTCTTACGGAAGTCATCTCAGGGAGATTTTCAAAATGGATACAGATCTACGAGGATGAATGCCATGTTCTGATGAACAAGAATATGCCTGAAGTCATGCAGTTCCAGAAGCTTCTGATCAAAGTGATTAGAAAATACAACGGAGGCCTTACAACATCTACACAGGAAATTTCTGATATGCTGAATGAGTCTGTGAAGGAATTTGGAACTGCACTGATTGGAAACAGCAATTATAAGTTTTTCTTCAAGCAGGAAGCAGAAAGCATCCAGTATCTGAAATCAAATAAGATCATCTCAGATAAGGATGCTGAATATCTTCAGTATGCAGAAATCGGTCAGTGTCATATGAGTCTGGGAGCCAACGCTTTACAGATTGAAGTCGTCCTTCCGGATAAATGCAAGGAACTTTTTGACAGCTTTATTCTGAATGAGCAGAGGTCATAATCTATGCAGGAACTTGGCTTAAACGAACTCAAAAAAGTCATGCTGCTGCCTGTGATTGTATTTGTTTTTACAGTCTTTATTTTCATTCTGGCAATGAGTTCCTTTGGAGCATCATCCTCAGAAGAGCTTACATCAGTAAAGGGGCTTTTAACGACTGAGGAAGGACAAAGACTTTATGAAGAAGTGTGGAAAAAGCCAATACAGGAGGTCTACGAAGAAACCCATATCAGTGTTCATATCGCATGGGTTATCGTGCCTTCCTGTATGATTGACGATCCTTTCATGATCAGTCATGACAGAGCGAAAGAAATCGTTATGCTGGCAATGGACAGCGAAGGTGAAGAGTATGTAGAAACATCTCTAGTGAGCTTTGTTGAAAGACTCATAAGCCAGCCAGAATTTAGCGAACTGGATAAGGAAAAGATTATTGAAATCATAGAAGCAAATGAGGAAAGTGCGGATATTACGACAATAGGAAACATTCCGGAAGAGCTGGGAGAATATATGAAACTGAATCTTTCTTTGCCGGTGAAAAAAGGAAGTTGGTCAGGCATAGGGGATGTTGGAATGTACAATCCATTTGGAGAATGGAGAATGCATTATGGAATGGATATTGCTGTGCCGACCGGCACTCCTCTCTATGCTGCTGCTGATGCGACTGTTGAAGTGGTTTATCATTCGGAAACAGGCGGAAATACAATCATGATGCGTAATGGAACGCTCATTATTATTTATTGTCATATGAGAGAACTGTCATTTTTAAAATCCGGTGATACAGTAAAAGCTGGGGATCTTGTAGGATATAGCGGAGCTACCGGACGTGTAACAGGACCTCATCTTCATTTTGAAACTTGGTCATCTGATGTTGCAGATGTAAGAGAAGGCTACAGCTATAAGGATAGTATTTTCTTTAATCCTCGACTGCTTTGGAATTTTGATTGATTATTGCAATGTGTTAAATAAATCACCAATTTGAAAAAGGAGAAGCGATTTGAAAAAAGAATATTTGAATGTTTATGAATGCAGATTTCGTCAGCCCATTTCTGATTATCCAGTCCAGAGAATTGAAGCAGATCCGAAGAATATTGCTGCTTTTATAGTGATGGCAGATTATGAAAAGGACTATGCATTATATGATCAGGATGGGAAATTCCTATTAACAACAATGGGTAAATATGCAGATAGAATTCCTGATGAAAACTTAAGAAAAGATATTCTTGAATATCTGATTCCTATGCAGACGGGAGAAGAGAAAATCCCAAAGGTCAGATATGTTTTGGAAGACAGGAAGCAAAAGGAAATGTTAAGAGACAGATGATTAAGATTGTTAACTTTTATGCATTGAATTCTAAAGGAGAGAAGATTAAAAGGATTGCGGCTATAGATACAGAAACGCAGGAACTGACAGCGATAGACTATCAGGAAGATGAGAAGATCAATCTTTCAGACTATCTTAGCAAGAGAATTGAGATGAATGATGGAAGCGTATATTCTATCAGAAATGATGGCAAGATAGGCAGACAGATACGCAAAGGCAGAAGGAAGCTTTGTGAACATAAAAGAGGAAGGTAAATTTGTATCATGTTTTTTATTATGAATGGTATTAGCAGACAGATGTTCATATGTCGTGAGAATGGTACTGCACACAACGAAAGGATGCATCAGCGGTACAGGCTGTTTTGTATCATGATGGGATGACTTGCATCATACGGCAGCTTCCATTCAAATGCACGATAGAAAAAGCATATACGCATGAGATGCACTCCAAAATAAGGATAAACACGATACCTGCGATACATGATACATATTTCACTAAACCCTTTATTTAAAAGGCAAAACTCACTTCTAGTGAGTTGTTCAAGTCGGGAATTGGTGCATCATTGCGCCACATTCCCTTATCCTGCTAAAAAATCATGAAGTGATTTTTTTAAGAATTATAGTTAGATATTTATTCTTTTTCAAAGCTTATCTATGTCGAAAAAAAATCAATATGATTGGCAAGATATAAGACAAATAGTTACTGAAACCCATTAATGATTATGTTATAATGAAACTAGAAAAGTGAGGTGGCTATATGAAAAAAAGAGTTCCATTAGGTCAAAAAAGTTATGAAAAATTAAAAACCGGAAATTATTATGTAGTCGATAAATCTTTGATGATTAAGGACTACTTGGATAAAGGAAATGAAGTCACTTTAATCACACGACCAAGACGATTTGGAAAGACAATCAATATGTCCATGATGGCAGAATTCTTTGATATTACAAAGGATTCAAAGGAGCTTTTTAAGGATACTGAAATCATGAAAACAGAATATGCCTCTGAAATGAACCAATATCCAACCATTTTTCTTTCCTTTGCAAATGCTAAAGGAAAATTAACAGAAATGGTTAAGTATATTAAACTAGCTTTGCGACAGGAATATAGTCGCTATACATTTATATTTAATCAGTTATCATTTTTTGATCAGGATGATTATGACCGTATTGTTCAAGGACTATTAGATGTCAATAATGGCAAGCTAGCTGATGTCAGTGAATGTTTAGCTTACTTGATGCGTATCTTAGAAGAACATTATGGAAAAAAAGTCATGCTGTTTATTGATGAATACGATACACCTTTTATTGAAGCTCATGTCAATGGATTTTATAAAGATATACGCCAGGATCTTTCGACTTTGCTTCATACTGCTTTAAAATCATCTGATAATTTACAGTATGCTATGCTGACAGGAATTCAAAGAGTTGCGAAAGAAAATCTATTCAGTGATTTGAATAATCTTGTGGTATGTACAGTTGCTGATAAAAACTATTCTCAGTATTTTGGTTTTACGGAATTTGAAGTCAAAGAATTGCTAGAATATTATGATTTGGAGTTAAATGATAGAGTTAAATCAATGTATAATGGCTATCGCTTTGGGGAGCTTCAGATTTACAATCCATGGTCAATATTAGGATATGTTTCAGAAGGAGAACTGAAATCATATTGGGTCAATACAAGCGGCAATTCAATGATTAAGCAGGCCATGAAAAGAGCAGATGAAGTCTTTAATGAAGGATATGAAAACCTTGTTGAAAATGGAGAACTGGAAACACGAGTTCGTATGGAAACCAGCTTTTTTGAAGTCAATACGACAGCAAGTCTATGGGGACTGCTGATTAATGCAGGATATCTTACCATTGATAAAACAATTTCTTTTGATCAGAATAAATATGTTCTTCGCATACCAAATCACGAAGTTCAAAAGGAATTTCAGGAATTGACTTCCTATTATCTAAAGGTGTCTGATACAGAGTTAAGCGATCTATTCGATGCGTTGATTGATGAAGAACAGAAATCATTTGAAATCCGATATCAGAAACTATTGATGACATTGCCTTCTTATCACGATTTAAAGGATGAGAACAGCTATCATGTCCTTTTTCTAGGGATGTGTGCATGGTTAAGTAAAGATTATAAAATCATCAGCAATCGTGAAGAGGGCAAGGGAAGATGCGATATCATTCTTCAGGCGAAAAATGAAAACAAGACATCCTTTGTACTTGAGTTCAAATATATTGGCTTGGATAATGAAGCCAGTCAGGAAAGATTGCAGACAGCTGCAAAACATGCTGTTGATCAGATCAGAGATAGGCAATATGATATTGCGTTAAAAGGTAAAGCTGTTTATATAGGGCTTGCACATCATGGCAAGGATGCGGCAATAGAGTGGCAGGAAAGATAAGGGAATAACTAACTAAAACAGGGAGCAATCTCTGTTTTTGTCAATTATGGTCGACATTAGAAAAGAGTAATTATTATGAATGATTCCTATGTCATAGAAAGACAAATAGTTACTGAAACTGGTTAATGATTATGTTATAATGAAACTAGAAAAGTGAGGTGGCTATATGAAAAAAAGAGTTCCATTAGGTCAAAAAAGTTATAAAAAATTAAAAACTGGAAATTATTATGTAGTCGATAAATCTTTGATGATTAAGGACTACTTAGATAAAGGAAATGAAGTCACTTTAATTACAAGACCAAGACGATTTGGAAAGACCATCAATATGTCCATGATGGCAGAGTTCTTTGATATTACAAAGGATTCAAAAGAACTTTTTAAGGATACTAAGATTATGGAAACAGAATATGCTTCTGAGATGAATCAGTACCCGATTATTTTTCTTTCTTTTTCGGATGTTAAGGGTAATAAACAAATGATGATTAACAATATTCAGCAGATTCTTGCGGAACTGTATCAGAAAAACAATGATATATTCAAAAATTTAGATGAATATGATTTACCTTTTTTTGAACACATCAAAAGAAATTTTTCTATACCTGATAAAACAGATTTGAATGGTCTGGATAATGCACTGTCTTTTTTAATGAAGCAAATGGAAAGATACTATAGGAAAAAAGTTATGATATTTATCGACGAATATGATACGCCGTTTATTGAAGCCCATATCAATGGATTCTATAATGAGATAAGAGAAAATCTATCCTCTATGCTTCATCAAGCCTTAAAATCATCGAACAGTTTACAGTATGCCATGCTGACAGGAATTCAAAGAGTAGCGAAAGAAAATCTATTCAGTGATTTGAATAATCTTGTAGTATGTACAGTTGCTGATAAAAACTATTCTCAGTATTTTGGTTTTACGGAATTTGAAGTCAAAGAATTGCTAGAATATTATGATTTGGAATTAAATGATAGAGTTAAATCAATGTATAATGGCTATCGCTTTGGGAATCTTCAGATTTACAATCCATGGTCAATATTAGGCTATGTTTCAGAAGGAGAACTGAAATCATATTGGGTCAATACAAGCAGCAATTCAATGATTAAGCAGGCTATGAAAAGAGCAGATGAAGTCTTTAATGACGGATATGAAAAACTTGTTAAAAATGGAGAATTGGAAACACGAGTTCGTATGGAAACCAGCTTTTTTGAAGTTAATACGACTGCCAGTTTATGGGGATTATTAATCAATGCAGGATATCTTACCATTGATAAAATAATTTCTTTTGATCAGAATAAATATGTTCTTCGTATACCAAATCACGAAGTTCAAAAGGAATTTCAGGAATTGACATCCTATTATCTAAAGGTGTCTGATACAGAGTTAAGTGATCTATTCAATGCGTTGATTGATGAAGAACAGAAAGCTTTTGCAAACAGATATCAAAAACTGCTGATGACATTGCCATCATATCATGATTTAAAGGATGAAAACAGTTATCACGTTCTGTTTCTGGGCATGTGTGCATGGTTAAGCAGAGATTATAAAATCATCAGCAATCGAGAAGAAGGCAAAGGCAGATGTGATATCATCCTTCAGGCGAAAGATAGAAGCAAAACATCCTTTGTACTTGAGTTCAAATATATAGGTTTGGATAATGAAGCCGGTCAGGAAAGATTGCAGACAGCTGCAAAACAGGCAGTTGATCAGATCAGAGATAGGCAATATGATATCGAAATAGATGGAAAAGTTGTTTATATCGGGCTTGCACATCATGGCAAGGATGCAGCAATAGAGTGGCAGGAAAAGTGAATTGAATGAACATGAAACAGGGAGCAATCTCTGTTTTTATTTTCTTCGATGTTAAGATAGAAGAATTAAAAAGGTGAAATGACTTTACCTTTAAATTTAAGGATTGGAGGATAAAATTAAAGAGGAAAGTTTTAAAATTGGGGATGTAATACATGCACTTAGAACCAGAAATAAACTGAAACAGGAAGAACTTGCAATCATGACCGGACTTCCCAGATCAGTTATTTCTGCACATGAAACAGGACGCAGAACACCGACGAAATATCATATTCAAAAATACAATGAAGCTTTTGGATATGATATTACGGAATTTGCTCCTTTGGAAAAGAAGATGCCAATGACATCCAGATCCATTCGATTGCCTGAACAGTTATACTCTGAAATTAAAAGGGAAGCAGAAAAAAATGAAATGGATGTTTCCCAATACATTCGCATGATTCTGGAAAAAGGAATCCATGAAGAGTACATAACCAAATCAATGGATACAATCATTGTGATGATACAGGAAGCAGTTAGTCGAGCCATGAAAAAAGATATACAGCATAATCGTGAAATTCCAATTCAGATGCTTGAATGTATTTATATGGTCAAATATCTCATGAGAGAATCCTTGCATCTAAGCAGCATTGAAATTGATACATTAGTTGAAGATATCAGACACATGGCTAGGGAAGATTTTTATAGAAGAAAAGGAAAGGGTGATTCATGAAACAATATAAGTTTCGAAGTGAAGAAATAGAAAGTGGTGTGGATATATGAAAGTTCTGATAGTAGAGCCGGACAAGCTTCCATACCTTAAGGATATCAGGCAGGATTTAAGCACATATAGAGAAATAGTGGGCGGAAGTATTCAATGTACCTATCCATTTGAGGATATGGTTGGTCTTGTATGCAATGATGAAGGAAAACTGGAGGGTCTTCCTTTGAATCGTGCACTTAGAACACGTGATGGAAATATCTATGATATTGTAGCTGGAACGTTTTTTATCTGTGGCTTATCAGAAGAGGATTTTACTGATCTCAGTGATTATCAGGCAGCAAAATTCTATGAAAGATTTAAGAGCCCTGAAGTTCATTTTTATGGTCTGAATGGTCTGGAAACAAAAAAATATATGAAAAGAAATATTGAAAAAGAACTGTTTGAACCGGATGAAAATGAAACTGTTGATTCAATTCTGGAAAGAAGCGGTTTTAAATTATTGAATTCCAAGCCTGTACATGAATGCACTGAAGCTGAAGAAAAGATTCACAATAAAGAAATAATTGGAATGCTGGAAAATTTATCTGATATTTCGGAATTTGAAAAATCAGTTATCGCAAAGATAGAGCGATATGATATCGCCAAGCGTCATGAAACAAGCTATTTTGCTTTTGCTGATGTTCATGCCATGCAGGATTTTATTATGAATCAGTATGATATAAAAAATGGCATGGATATAGGAATCAGTCCAGATGGAGGACTGGCTATGGCAGCTTATGGCTCTGGATATGAAATCAATCATTATTATGATTTGATCAAGCACCGTATGACATTTCATCCGCTTGATTTTACCGTAGATGAATCTATAGGATTTTCGGACTGGCTTGTATATGAGAATACACAGAAAATAGACATAGAACACGAACTAAAGGAAATCGGCAGTCGTGCAAGAAATGCAGTTCAGCGCAGTTCTAAAAACAAAGCTAAAGAAGAAAGAAACCGTTAGCGAGGTGCCTTAATGAGTACCTTGTTTTTTAATACGAAATATAAGAAGATTTCCGGAATTACAGATTTTGATAAATGCATTGGATATTATGATCGTGATGATCGTGCCGATAAGAACCAGCTTTCAATGATGAAAGATGATGAAGCAAATGACATGTTCTCATATTATTTCTATCGTAAAGGAAGTAGCGGCTGTTTTGATTTTCAGGGGGATAAATCCTATGAAGATATCATGGAGGAATATCAAAAGCATAAGCCGACATATATCTGGCAGAGTGTCATTTCCTTTACTAAAGAAGATGCTGCTGATTTTGGATTGAAGGATAAACGTGATTTTGCAGCACTGACAAGGAAAGTGGTTGTGAAGATGGCGCAGGAGAAAAATATTCCATTGAAGGATGTCGCATGGGGTGGATTCTATCATGTCAATACGGATCATCCTCATGTGCATTTCTACTTTTATGATAAAAGAAATCCGATTGACAATACACTGTTTTCTTCAAGAAGCATCAGCAGGATACGAGCTGCCATTGCCAGAGAAGCTGTTGACAGAAGTATGTTGCTGAAAGGAAAGGAAGATGCTTCCAGACAGGTGCTTCTTCATATGAGAGAAATCATCAATGATGACAAGCTTTTAAAAGAGCTTCAGTCATATCGAACGTTTAGGACAATAGAAGTGCAGAGATATGTAAATCCAAAATTTCATCTGACAAAGGAATTCTTTGACCAGTTTCAGAAACTGGATGAAATACTGCCAAAAACTGGACGACTGTCATATAATGCCCATGCTTTGGAACCATATCTGGGAGAAATTGACCATATGATTGAAATCATGCTGAAGCAAAAGGGACTAGCTGATGATTATCGTACTTACGACAATATGCTGAAGGAAGTCTACCGCTCCAATGAAGAACTATATGGCAGCGGAGAACGACAATTGCAGTATCTAGATGATCAGAAAAAAAGATTATATGCCAGTCTGGGAAATTCCATACTGAAAATGCTGAAAGTGTATCGTCAGAGTGTCAGTGAACAACCTGTTATGCGATTTTCAAGGTATCTAACTGCAAAAGATATACGCAGAGAAACCAAAAACCTTGTGAGATGTCATGGATATGATCTGATGCGTTTTTCTTTCTACTCTATGAAACATGAACTGTCGCAGCTTCGTCAGATGCAGCGAATTCGAGAGAGAAACCAGAGAATGATGATAAGAGAAACGGAAAAGGAACGTGAGGAGAGAGAATATGAAGAGGAACATAGAAATACATGATGTCAGATACATGATGACCTTAAAAGATATGCGAAAGAACATCTGTTTTCGTGTATATGATTATTTTGGGCTGGACTGTATGGAAATGATAAATAACAGACTGATGAACAGTGAATATAATCTTGACAGTACGTTTCTCTCTTATCTGAATGACCCATCCATCCGCATTGTATCTATGAGGATGGAGTGCATTGATGTACTGATGTTCAATCTTCTGATTGAAATCAAATCAGGAATGATTACACCTGATTTCATTGGCTATAACAGCAGAGGAATTGCTAAACTTCTTTCATATTGCGGGAGGCATCGTGAAACCAGAAGAAAAAAACTGAATCGTTATGTTATCCATTATCTTAATCATAGAATGCCAAAAAGAGGAGGATAAATGAAATTGAGAAGGATAGAAGAAAACAGAATGTATATCGATCTGATTCATGGTCGTAAATTCAACAAGGGACAGCGAGAATCTATCAGAAATGCTATTGCATCCGGGTTAAATATGACGGTGCTTAAACAGCTTGTTTCAGAAAATTACAGCAGTCAGCATATAGATGAATTTGTACGTTTTTTTAAGAATGCTACGTATAAGGATAACAAAACTCTGTATGCAATGTTTCGTAATCCTGATACGAAAGTCGCAGTTCTGAATGAAATCAACAAAGGTCTTGAAGATGGAATGGATGAATCATCCATACTCCTGTACGCTCAGCCTGAGGTATATAGAGCGGATCAGATGGAAGAACTTCGACTTTTTCTGAAACAGGACTCCTACACTGATGAATACTATGGCTATATATTCGATAGGGAAAAGCCGGCAGAATCAATGAAAGCTATACGCAGTGCCTGCATGATGGAGATTCCTTTTGATGAAATCAGTTCTTTTGATTGTTATTCAAAGCTTTATCCTGCAATGATACATGCACTGACAGAGGGAATTCTTCCAAATGAAGTTCATATGATACTTGAAGTAACGGATAAGCCTGATGAATTCAATACTATCGTCAAAGGTATTTCTTTGGGATTAGACGATGAAGAAATCAAAACGTTTCTGACACCGGACATGAAGCATCTGGAATTTCATCTTGATTTGATGGGCGAAGTCCATGATACTGGCTTTGTGAAAAAGGTAGTGAATATCAGTGAGCTTGACAGAAGAGAGCTTGTAGAAGGATTTGAAAGTGAAAAAAACTTTGAAGACTATCTGCTGCATCTTTATGGATTTTCAAAAATGGATAAGGATGAACAGATTGATGTTTTTTTGAGCGAAGCAGGAAAAATAAAAGAGAGCCGTCTGCTAGAATCAGGTTATCTGGAATCGTATATTGATGATGCACTTCGTGATGAGAAACGATTAAGAAAACTGGCATTGAATGGATATCTGTTAGAAGCTGTATCTGAAGCATACCATATAGATCAGTTTCATCTTGATAGAGTTTCATTTCATCGAATTTTGGAGGACGTCTGCATGGAAAAATATGCAACATTGATTTCACAGAGAGAAACAATGACCTATTTCTTGAATCATTCCTTTAATATTCTGGAACTGATGAATGAGAATCTGCAAACCATCACGAAAGGCGATGGAATTTTGACCTTTGATATAAATGAGAACTTTAAGGTATTTCTTAAGGAGTACAAGGACTTTTATGACATTGAGAAAGTTGCAGTAATGTATGGGAAGGATAATGGACAGATATGTGAAGTATCAGCTTCTCAGCTGGAGAAGATGGCAAAGGAATCCAGAAAAATCCGACTTGATAGGGATGCTGAAATATCAAACAGATTGAAGGAAGGACGTGGAATTTGAAAAGATATGCTGGAACAGCATTATCGCTAGCTGTACTGCTTTTATTCATTGGACCTATGATAACGGTCTATCTTTTTGACTGTTTTACTTTTTCCATACATCCATTCTATGATTATCTGAATCCGTTATATCTGTATGTCAAATTATTTTCAGAAACAAAATATCTAGTTGTATGTTTTTGTCTGGATGCAATGATCTTTATGCTGATGACCAGAAGACTAGGGTTTTTGCAGAACAGGGATGAGCATGGAAGTGCCAAATGGGCATCTGATCATGAAATCAGCAGAATATTCAATAAGAGATCGCTTTATCGTCTGGGGATGCGAGGCGGAAAGAAAAGTCCGGGAGGTATGGTTGTAAAGAAGGTCGGACAGACAATTTGGTATGAAATGCAGTGTATTCATTCCATCATCATCGGAACGACGTCATCGGGAAAGACAAGGAAGACTCTTATTCCATCAATCATGATAGCTTCGCAGGCAGTCTCCAGTGAAGTAAAGGTGCTAAGAATTAAAGTGCTTTCCAGTCGAAAATATGCAAAGCATCTCGAAAGGATGCAAATCATTGAAACGTTCCGGATTGGAAACTTTGATGTTCTGTATTGTCTGATGCAGTGGAAACAGAGAAAACTAAAGAAGTTATATAAGATTTTTCATCTGGCTTATCCTAAGAAAATCGTAATTGAAAAAGGGAAGCAGATAGATCTGAAAAGCTATTTTGACATACGAGATCTTGAGGATATTAACGTCAGATATTCCTTCGATGGAAATGCTCAGCTGATGGATGAAAGCATTTTGTGCTGTTCATCAGAAGGAAAGATAAGAGTCAGATTAAAGCTTGATATCAACAAGGAGTCATTCTTCGTCAATGATCCTAAAAAGGAATTATACAAGATGATGAGAAACTATCTGGTAAAGCAGGGATATGATGTCTATCTTCTTGATCTCAGAAAGCAGTGGACCGGTGATCAGTGGAATCCAATGACTTCTGTTGTTCGATGCCTTAAGGAAAATAAAACCGATGAAGCAGATATGTATGCGAAAGATATCGCAGCAGCACTCTGCCCGGAGTCAAAAATGTCAGAAAAATTATGGACAGATGGCGAGAGGGCAATCATTGCAGCACTTATACTTGCAGTTGCAGGTGCAGACTGTGATGACAGCCAGAAGAATCTATATACCTGCTATCAGATTCTGAACACACTAGGACAGCCGGATGAAGATGATCATGTAGCGTTGAATGATTTCTTCAATAATCTTCCAGTGGGCAATGTTGCAAGGACAGCTTTTGGACCGGCGGCATTAGCTACGGACAGAACTCGAATGAGCTTTTATGTATCAGCTTCAGCTACTCTTGGTATGTTTTCATCCTCACTGGTTGCTAAACAGACCTCACGATCTTCATTTGACATTACAAAGTTTTCTTCCAGACCGACTGCTATCTTCTTGATTAATCCAGATGAGAAATCAAGCATGGATTCATTGGCACGACTTTTTATAGATGAAATCTATCGTGTGCTGTCATTTGAAGCCAATAAAACAGGTGGAAGGCTTCCTAGAAAATTTCATTATTTCTGGGATGAAACAGCTTCAACGGGTAAGCTGAATGACCTTCCCAAGAAGCTTTCCATCTCTCGTGGACGAAATCAGCAGTGGCATCTTTACCTTCAGGATTTTGGGCAGCTGGAAGAAATTTATGGCAAAGAGGTAACACAGACAATCAAGGCAAACTGCAATCTTATGATTTATATCTCTACTCAGAATCTTGAAACAGCTAAGGAAATTTCAGATAAGATTGGAAGCAGGACGATTGAAACGGAAAGCGTGAGCGAACAGACCGGGGAGTTGGTATTCATCATGCCACATGGAAATGTTAGCCGTTCCCTTATGGCAAGACCGCTTCTAAATGCCAATGAACTGATGAAGCTGGAGGATGGAAAAGCTGTCGTTATACGCATGCGCATGAATCCTATGCTGACAACACTGCCGGACTGCAGCGAGTATGATTTCTATGATCTTTTGGATTATTATCTGGAAGAACCGGAAAGACATGATGAAGCACTTATACCATATATTCCTGATATCAGGAATGAATTTGAAATTCCTAAACCGCTGCTGAACATACGAATGAATAAGAAGATATAGAAGGTGATGAAAAATGGATAATGTTAAATTCAATAAGATAAATACCATGCTTGAGAAAAAAAGACTGATTGTTGATACGATCCTGCCAAACGGAAACATCTTTCAGGTTTATGGCAGAAAAGTTCCTCTTGAACTGGGCAAAGATGAAATCCTTATATTCAAAAGAGGAATGGATCAAAAAGAAACGCTTTTCTATCAGGGATTATATACAAAAGAAGTGAAAAGAGTACTTGATGAAATGCTTACAATTGGCGGCATAACAGGTATAGACAGATATGGTGAACCGATTTATGAACGAGGAACAACTGAGCAGGGTTTTGTCTATAAGAATATGTGGGCATATCTGAATCATTCTGATGAAGTCTGCTATATTCCCGAATTGAGCGATGATCCGTATTGTTATCGTGACTTTATGAATATTTGTGGGTATGAAAAGGTTGCTGATGAAGTGTTCAGTACTGTGGACTGGCAGAGTCCGGAAGCCTATTTTAATGAACTGCAGGAAGATGAGGATTATTATAATCAATTGATAAAAGATAGCAGGAAGGAGATAACTGTGGATGAAAGAAGCAGATAGAACGGATATAGATTACTGCAGAGAAATCGCAAAGCATTTTCTGTATATGGATGTTGAAACGAATCATCCGCTTGGAAGACCGTTTATCTATCATCCATATGCTAAATCAGAATTTATTATTGATGAAAATGGAAATTTGAACAGCATTGTAGATGATGCAGATACGTTGGATTATTTTCGTCAGACTATTCTCAAAAGAATAGATAATACTGATAGCTATACAGGATTCATGTCCGTTTTATGCGATACCTACTTTATGGCTTTTCTGAGATTTACAAAAGATCATGTATCAAAAAAAGATCTATCTCTTTATCTGCATCAGGCATGGATAAGCTGTGAATTTCCCAATGCTGATGCAAATCTGAAGAAAAGCCAGTTACTGAAACTGTTCAAAAAGGCTGATCCTCGATATTTAATGAGTGAAGAGGATCTTGAGATGTATGGTTCATTTCAGGATATCCTTACTGTATATAGAGGAACAGGACAAAAAGATAATCAGCATGAAGCTCTTTCATGGACACTTGACAAAAAGACAGCTGAATGGTTTGCAACCCGATTCAGTGAACATGGATACGTATATCAGGCGAAGATACATAAAGAAGATGTCTTTGCCTTTTTTTACGACCGAAACGAACAGGAGATTGTGCTGGATTACAGAAATCTGCGAGATATATGCAGAAAAAAGGTAAAAAGAAAGGAGAGAAAAAGAAGCCTTGAGCTTCAGAAATGATATGGCAAAAATAGGAAAAATTGAACTTATGAATTTAAAGGAAACCGATAAGGAACTGGAAGCAGATCTAATGCTGAATCATGTCTATGTCGGAATGATAGTGATGAAACAGATGAATGATCATTGCAGCGGTATGGAGATAACAGTTGGTAAGGAATATATATCTGCTGTCGAAAAGGAGGCTGAGAAATGCGTGAAAGCAGTAGGCTTTAAGAATTTTTCCAAAGGAAGAGCATTGTCCCTGCTGGCAAAATATATGCTTGGCATGGCGATACAGGAAAGAAGATATCAGGAAATCCAGTTATCATACGGTCTTGATTACTATCTGGAAGTCATATACAAAAATGATGGTCTAGCAATCCTGCCAGGGAGTGATAAGAATGTACTGGATTTTATAGCAGTGATGCTGGATGCTGATGACTCCGTTGATTCAGTGAAGGTTGTTGGAGAAGATACCTTTACAATTGATGTCGAAGAAAAGCACACTGATGAAAGATATTTTAATTAGAGAAAAGGAGTGATTGAGATAGCGGTTGATAAAACTAAAATTGACGAGCTTCTGAGAAAGAGAGATACAAAGAAAGATATCTATACAGCACATTCTGAAAAAGAAAATGAATATGAGCAAATGATACAGCCTGTGAGTAAGATTGATGAACCACTGACAATCATTATATGCAGTGAGGAAAAAGAAAATCAGTATACAGAAATCAGAGGTACCTTAGAAAATGTGCTGACTTGCAGTGATATCAGATATCTGAACAGTGTCAATCATCTGGATAATGTCAGAAGCCTGATTCTTGATTATTCTTCTTTTACAGATGCCAATGAAGTTGCCTTTCTGATAAAGGTTTTTGAACTGCTGCACAGGAAAGCTGACATTGTTATAGCATATGAGGAGTATACAGAAATTTCAAAGCTACAAAAACTGATCAGGGATGAAAAAGCAGGGAATCGTGCATATGTTATTCTCTATAAAAATCTGAAATCAGATTATGAAAGGCATATGATCATGCTTTCTGAAGCCAAAATACCTAAACAGAAAAGAAAACTCCATCTTTCAGGCAGAATGAAAAAGTTTCTGATCATTCTTATGATAGGTATTCTGACACTCCTGTTGTTGGCAGGTGGAATTTACTTTTATATGCAGCATAATGTCAGGCAGACCATTCATAACAGGAATCTGAATGTTCAGCTCGATATGGGAACAAGTACAATCCTGCCTATAGACAAGATATATGCAGATGATCAGGGATGCCATATCATCGTTGAAGAAATTATCGAAGGAGAAGAAACGGTGCAAATAGGATTGTACGATCAGGATCAAACAAAGATAGCTGCCGATGTACAGAAAACAGCGTGTCCTGAGGAAAAGTGCAACAGTCACTATGAATTGATTTTCAGCAGAAATGAAGAAGTGAAGTATTATATTCTACAGCTGAGCAATTCCCAGACAACAAGAAATATAGAAATAGATCAGCTCTATTTCGAGTAAAGACGAGGAGGAATAATTGAATTTCAAAATTACGAAGAAACAGATCAATACAGTAATGGGGCATATATCGAAACTGTTTTCCGTAACAGTCATTCTGCCCATATATCATTCCATCTTACTGGAAGTCAAAGAGAATGGAATCATAGTAACGGTAACAGATGGTACAGTCAGCATGAGAGAGTTCATTCAAGATGAGGTTACCGTCTATGAAACAGGAAGCTGTGCCATTGATGGAAGGCTTTTTTATGATATTGTCAAAAAGGCGAATGATACAGTCATATGGATACGTCAGGAAAATCATCTGCTGAAACTCAAAAGCGGCAAGGCGGAGATGAAGCTTGTCACAATTGATAGTAAGGAATTTCCACATATCAGCTTTGATTATCCCAAGACAAGATTCCAGATGTATTCCAGAATGCTGACAGAAGCAATAAATAAGACAATTTTTTCAGCCAATGACCAGCAGACGCGACCTGTCCTTGGCGGACTGAACTTCAAGGTTAATCAAGATAAGTGCATCATAACTGGAACAGATTCTTATCGATTGTCTCAGGTTGCCAGACCAGTTATCAGCAGCAACGAGATATGCATTACGATTCCAAAGAAAATGCTGGGTATGCAGACAGCTTTGTTTGATGAAGACGAGGAATTGTATATCTATTTTGATGAGCACAAGGCATTGATGGCAAGCGACGATATCATCATTCAAAGTGTTCTATTGGATGGCGTATTTCCTGATACGGAACTTCTGATACCAAAGCATTTTGATACAGAAATATATTTCAATCGCATGGCACTTCTGGAAGCTTTGGATAGAACATCCTTTTGTCGTGATGATGGCATTACGATTGTTACCTTTGACCTTCTTAATGATGAGATTGTTCTGACAACAGAATCCAAAGAAATAGGTTCATCTATAGAATCTGTTTCCTATGAGAATGTATCAGGAAGTAGAAAAGTCCATTTTTCATGCAATCAGCAGTATATGATAGAAGCATTAAAGGCTTTTGATACACAAGTATGTGTTCTTCATTTCAATGAGGATTTGAAGCCGTTCATTCTTACGGACAGTCAGGATGAAAGCCATATTCAATTGCTTCTGCCTACCAGAAGACATTAGGGGTGATTGATGTTGGAAAATACAATTGATTATAGAAATGTTTTTGGCAATCGTGAAGAGCAGCTGCTTCATTTTATGATGGATGACTTTACATATGGAATCATTCGCAACAGATATTCCAGACAGCAATCGGACTATCTGATGAAAAGATATATTGATGACCGCTTCTATACCCTGCATATATTTGAAAATAGCGGGCTCATGCTAAGAAAAGAGAAGGAATTTGTCGGACTGGTAGATATGAAAGAAAATGTTTTATACTGCAACTATTATGGGATGCATAACTATAAGAGGATTCAAGAGGAGTTTACATTGAAGGCAAATGGTATTGAAGGCATAGAAGCAGATATTGAAAAAAGGGTCAATGAACAATTGAAGAATCTGATTTTTGATAGACGCCATGATCTTGCTAGTCATCGTATCGAAAATGAGGACTATGAACATATGAATACGATTGCCAGAAGAAAAGCATTGCGTATGTTTATGAAAGAGCCTGATTTCCATAGCAAAATGGATGAAAAGACATTGCTTGATTACATGCATGACGAAGATGATTATTTCTTTGATCTTGTGAAATCTGAACTGACCTTAAATGATGATGATATTATTTCTTCATTTTATGATATGAATAAAATCGTTGCTGAAAAGGCGGAAGAGGCTTTTCATAATGATAAAATTTTTAAATATCTTTCAAGAAAAGTATATAGAGCATTTAGGACATTGGACGTAATGGATGAAATTATACAGAACCGAAACCATGAATATGATCAGTTCTATAAAAGACGAAAAATGATCATGTCGCTGTCAAATATAAATGCTAAAAATGTATCTGTTACAATTGAATACGATAATGATAGAATGACATTCAAATATGATAGAGAAAAGCTGATTCGGGAAATGTCTGATCCTACACTTATGGACAGTTTCAATTTTGGAAAGGCATTTGAACCTGTCAGGGAGTTTGTCGAAAATCATAGAAGCGGATACAGAAGTGATTTTGAGTTTTCACATATAGAAAGCATGTCATTCAAAGGAAAGACATTTTATGACAGTAAAGGAACACTTAAGATGAAGAAAAGGATGACAGAATTAGAAAGAGAAAGATGATGTTCAAATTTGAACATCTAACAGAGGAGGAATGAATGGGTCAATATTATATTGTTGCAAATATTGATAAAAAGGAATATATGATTAGTCCTGATTTTGTGAAACTTATGGAATGGTCATATAACTATAACGATCTGATACTGGAAATGGAAAATCACATGGCTATGGACTGGAAGGGTGATCATGTCTATGTGATAGGTGATTATGCAGGCAGCGGTGCAGACTGCAGATATACTGAACTGTTAAAAGAAATAGAAGATAAGTTGAACATTGATACAGAAAGAGATTCTATCTTTGACAGAGTTTATAGTGAATTCAAGAAATTGCCAGTTCGCGAAGGTCTGAAAAAATATCGATATATTGTGAATCATGCAGCTAAGGAATATATCGATAATGATCATTGCCCTTACAGGGAAAACATGGGAAGCTGGGAAGAAAATGGTAAGATTTTATCGGCAACGATAGCACCTCTCTCTTTGATGCTGGCGTTAGGCAATGGACAGGGCGGAGGAGATTATTATGCTCATAATCATGAATTGGTTGGTTCCTGGGCAAAGGATAGTTCTTCTCTGGAAATTACAGATGTTAAACCCAAATCGGATTATAAAGAATTGCAGCCTGAATTTCATGAAGGAAAGTATATTCCTTATAAGAAAAGACCTGATATAATTTCAAAATTAAAGAACAGAGAAAGCAGACAGCGATGATGGATAATCAGCAAAAAGAATTTCTGTCCATGATAAACAAACACTCCATGAATGTCGTACGAAGAGAGACATGTGAAGGATTTATTGCCTATGCTCTTTCTATCTTGAATCCAGCATGTTCATTAAAGACTGATAAGGAAAGAGCGAAACAGATTGACATGAAGATTAAGAATTCACGCATGAATAATGATGAACTGAAGCATATGCTGAATCTTATGACTGAATCTTTGGAACTGAATAGAAATCAGGACTTTTTGCAGAGATATATGCTGATTTAGGAATGTTTGATAAGAATTTTGGCCAGTTCATGACTCCATATCATGTAAGTCATATGATGGCAGAAATAAATCTTAGTGATTTGTCATTAGATAGAAAGAGAGGAAATAATCCAATATCCATCTGTGATCCATGCTGTGGAACAGGCGGCATGATGATAGCAGCAGGCAATGTCATAAAGGATAAAAACCTGAATATGAAGGATTTCTTTTTTTATGCTCAGGATATTGACTGGATGATGGCAATGTCAGCATATGTGCAGATGTCGCTTCATGGACAGGTAGGGCTGGTGATTGTTGGGAATAGTCTTGACTTAAACAGTCATTCGCGTGAGTTCCTGGATGCCGGAAATTCTTGGATCACCTCACCCGCTTATATCTACTATCCGGAATTGCTGGAAAGACTTCATGTCAGAACACAGATGAAAAAGAATGGCAGAGTTCATGAGGAAAGGGAATTTTAATAACAATGATGGATTATAACAGATGGCTGAATTATGAGTTTTCGAGTGGTTCTGAAACAGGCAATGACTATCTTCAGTTTCAAAGGCAGATGAGGAATGATCTGAAAAGAATGTGCAGAAAGAACAATTTGGAACTGTACAGCTTCAATAAAAATCATTATGAATTTTCTGCTGTATTAAATTCAGGCAATGAGTATATTTACATTTCAATATCAGATGTTCGCTTCTTTAGAAATGAATGGTATGATCATGTTCTTATAAGAACCATGAAGCATCTTATGGACTGGCAAGGTGGACAAAATCAGTATGTAAAATGGGAAGATACAGTGAAAACAGCGAGAAAACTGATAGATAGGAAAAGAAGATTGAAATCAATAAGCAATGAAGAAAGAATCATCTAAAAAATACGAAAATAAACCGTTGTGAATATAATGAAAGCACGTTATATTATTAGTGAAGGAGGATAATTGAAATGATAAGTCATATTACAAAGAAAGATCTAACTATATTGGTGGCAGAAAAACATGGCATGCTGAAACGTGAAGCAGATGAGATAGTGGATACTATTTTTGATACAATCAGAGAGTGTGTAGAAAATGGTGGCATTGTAAGCATTAGTGGATTTGGTAAATTTGAAGTAAAAGAAAGACCTGAAAGAAATGGTATCAATCCTGCAACGGGTGAGAGAATCATTATATCTCCAAAAAGAAAACCAATATTTAAACCTACAGGAAAATTTAAAGAAGCAGTAAAATAACGTGACCGGCTGAATAGTCGGTCTTGTTTGTTTAGGAAGAAAGGATTGTGATGGTACAGAAAGAACAAGGAATTCAGTTGAGCCTATATGATTATTTTTCTGATTCAGAGGATTTTACACTGAAGGAAGCTGAGGATGCAGTTCTAAACCTCATGAAAAAGGAAGTAAAGCTGCCAAGCATTAGAGCACGCATTTATGAGGGTATTGATAAAGGACTCTTTCAGCGTTTTTCAAAAGGTGTATATAGTGTTACAAGGGATCAGTCAACATGTCTTCTGATTGAAGGAAATGGACGTGATTTATCATATATTGCCAATAACTCAATAGACTTCATCATTACAGATCATCCTTATGATCTTAAAAGCAATAAAGGCGGAAATAGAAACTTTGCCGAATATAAATGCTTTAGATATGATGTCAAAGATTTTCAAGAAAAGAAGAGAGTTCTTAAACCGGGATGCTTTCTGGTAGAGTTCCTGCCTGATAAAAATGAGGAAAATAGGGTGTATCTGAATCAGATTGAAGAAATGGCAATATCAGCAGGATTCCGATTTTATGCACAGGTGCCATGGATAAAGGGTGCAGGAAGGAATACAGGAAGAAAGGTTAAGGATAGAGAGAATATTGTATTCTTCAGCAAAGGAAAGGCAAGAGAGCTTAGACGTGATGCCAAGAAGGAAAAATCAGATCCATCTAAAGAATATAGAATGAGCGGTGCAAAGAGAATGCTGCCTTCCTCTTTTGAATATCCTGCACCCAGCAAAAAGGAGAGTATTCATCAAGCTGAGAAACCTCTTGATCTTTAAAAAAAAATCATAGATCTGATATCTGTTGAACATGAATTAGGTCTTGATCAGTTTGCAGGTTCAGGAGTTGCCGGTGAAGCTTCACTGGAATCTAATCGAGATATGATTCTCATTGAGGAAGATAAGGAAACATTCAATAAAATGAAGGAAAGAATCAGCAGAAAGGGGAAAGTGAAGGATGAAAAGATACTTTAATGGTTCTATAATGACATATGCAGGAGAAAGGGAATCATCAGTAATAGACTGGCAAAAACAGATGTTGTATTCATATATGAATACAGGAAAAGTGTTTTACAAAAAAAGCAGAATCATACAAAGAGAACCAAATCATAAGGTATTTGATGATCTCGATAAGAATAATCTAAAAAAGCTGTTCAATTTAGTTCATCCAGGAGATATTGTCAGTCTGACAGACTCAGCAGATAGAAATATGCAAAAATATATAAATGATCTCTTCTATGTTGAAAGAGTATCTTTTGATGGAAAGATTTTCGGTAAGTTTCAAAACGCTGATGTATATATGGAACTTCTGCCGCAGATGGATGTTCTCATCAATGGTAACAGAAAAATCAACATGATCAGTTATCATAAGGAAAGAGGCAGAGATAGATAAAAAACAGATACTGACATTTATGAAAATGCACGACATAATGTTTATGAGGAGATGTATGCCGTGAGAAGAGAAAAAGGGAAAGGGACAGTTTCCAAAATGTCAGGAAACAGGAATATGCCTTATATGGTAAGAGTCAGGGATGGCACAAGAAAGAATGAAAAAACAGGAAAGAAGGAAGCCTGCTATAAGATTATAGGTTATACGAAAACAAAAAAGGAAGGCATCATCATGCTGAATAAATACATAACGGAAGGCAAATTTTATTCAGGAATGACTTTTGAAATGGTCTATCAGGAATTCAGGAAGTTTAAGTTTCCGACTATTTCAGATTCATTTCAAAATTCACACGAAAATGCTTATAAAATATGCAAGCCACTTCATCATGAGATTTTTGCAAATATTGATCTGGCAATGCTGCAAGAACTGATTGATCACAGCGGCAAGAATTATCCGACTTTAAGAAAGGTCAAGCTCTTGCTGACACAGATGTATGATTATGCCATCAAGAATGATCTTTGTCTAAAGAACTATGCAAAGGGAATCAGCATCAGACAGTACGCGGCAAAGAGAATTCCAAGCTACAAAAGAGAAAAGATCAGCAAGAAAGATATCAAGATATTCTGGATGAAAAGCTCACTTCCCTATTATCAGATGATTCTTTTCATGATTTATACAGGCGTAAGAGTGAGTGAGATGCTGAATATAAAAAAAGAAGATGTTAATCTGGATGGACAGTATATTGATATTGTTGAGGGAAAGAATGATAATAGCATTCGTAGAATTCCTGTTGCGGATGTTATATTTCCTTTTGTATATGAATGGTACTATCGTTATGAGATGTCTGAATACCTGTTCAGTACGGAAGGTGGAAAGAAGTTCCAATACAGAAACTATTACGACAGTTACTTTAAGCCTTTGGTAGAAGATCTGGAACAGATCTATACACCGCACTGGTGCAGACATACATTTGTTTCTCTTATGAGTGAAGCAGAAGTAGATCCTGTCATGATCAAGAAAATAGTAGGTCATAGTACAAACATGGCTGTTACAGAACGCATCTATACACATTATGAAGTAGAAGCAATGCTAAGAGAAGTCAATAAGCTGGAAGAATGGAGTGAACTTGAATCAGAAGAAAGACAAGGCAAAGGAAGAACTTCCACAATTTACAGGAAGGAATGTTCCTATCAGCGAAATAGCAAAAGCAATGCACAAAGACCCGAAATTCATTAGATTTGGGATTCAAATGGGTGTACTTAAATTTGGTGTAGCAATGAAAATAGAAGGAAAGTGCAATTACAGTTACTACTGTTCAGATAGGAAAGTATGGGAAGAAATTGGCTATTTTAATCCAATTCCTGATGAAAAGAGCACTGACAAATAACCTGAAGCACGACATAATAAGCATAGAACAGAAAGGGTGAAATATTATGAAGTTTCCAAACGGTTATGGCTCTATTTCAAAATCTAAAAAGAAAGTACGTAAAAAATATAATGTTAGAGCACCGGAGGTCCTGATATATGATAAGAAACAGAACAGGGTAAGAGTTTCCCGCCCATCTCTTGGCTACTATGAAACGTATGGAGAAGCATTAGCAGCATTGGAAGAATACAATTCAAAGAAGGAATTCTATAAGAACCAGAACATTACCTTTGCTGAGTTATATGAGAGATGGTCCAGTGGGAAATTTCAATATGTAGGACAGAGATCAGTAGAAACATATGAGTATGCCTTTAAGCTTTCCGCACCATTGCATAAAAAGAAAATTTCAAAAATACATCTAAGTGATTTGCAGAATGTTGTTGATAGCTGTGGGAAAAACTATCCAACCTTAAAGATTTTGAAAGTTTTATATAAGCAGATGTTTGAATTTGCATATATGCATGATATTGTGGATAAAAATTTTGCAGTCTGGGTAGATATATTAAGGTATAAGAAAAGAAATCCAAACAAGATGAAGCGAGAGCGTTTCAGTAAGGAAAAAGTGGCAGAAGCATGGGAAAAAGTTGAAAATAAAGGAGATATGACTGTTCTTATGCTTCTTTATACAGGTGTGCGTGTCGGCGAATTATTAAACCTTAAAAAGGAACATGTACATATAGACGAAAACTATTTTGAGGTTGTGCAGAGCAAGACTGAAAATGGAATCAGAGAGGTTCCAATTTGTGATAAAATCATGCCTTTCTTTAAGGAATGGTATTATGATGAAAGCAACAGGTCAGAATATTTAATATTCGATCAAAGAGGTCAGCATATCAAGTATATGGAATATCGTTGTATTTATTATAATCCGTTCATCACAAAATTGGATATAGATTTGACGCCTCACTGTTGCAGGCATACGTTTATTTCGATGATGGCTGAAAAGAATATATCACAGACGATTATAAAAAAGATTGTTGGGCATTCAGGTGCTATGACCTTGACGGAAAGAGTATATACGCATTTTAATGTTCAGGAATTATTGGATGCAGTCAATCAGTTATAAAAGGATAAATATAGCTTACAAGAAAATGACACTAGAATTTATAAGAGGATTCTTATGGATTTTAGTGTTTTTTATTTTTTTATAGCAAAAGGAAATGATATATTGAAAATCAAATACAATATTGTCATTTCCTTTACTTTTTATGTGATGATATTTTTATGATTAAATGACTATTTCACTTAAAGTGAATTTCAATAACATTTCTTAAATCTAATTTTGTTTTTACAATCTGGATCATTTTTGTATCTAGATTAAACTTAGCTACTTTTCCTTCTAGTTGAACATATTGTCCTTTATCATAGTAAACGACGTTAATAATCATTCCAGCTTTTATCTGATGGACTTTATAATCTAGTTCAGCCAAGTCATCTTCAGAAAGGATTTTCTTTGGGACAACTATTCTTTCCTGTTCCTTTAATATTTCTCTGAATCCTTTTAGTGCATCGAAACTTTGAAATATTTGTGCTCTCTGTGCTCTTGTTCTAGGCATTATGTCCACCTACTAAACCGTTGCGTTTTCTTTGTGTTGCTTTGTCATAGAAGTTCATTCCTTTTAATACAGCATTTTTTCCATACTTAGAACGAATATCTACAAGTGCTTTCTGCACACTTTTTTCCTTTTCAATATCATTATAATCTGCAAATAAATCATATTGTTCATATATTTCATCTATAACATTGCCAAATGAAATTGCTATTTGTCGGATGGGATAATTAGGATTTACGACCTTTTTATATAGCAATTTAAATTCCTCTAGTAAGATACGATAGGAATTTGTAGTATTCGTTATTTTTCGACTTCCCCTTGTTGGCTTTATAATATTTTTAGAATAACCAATATATAATGCGATATGACTTGTTACTAAATGCTTTTCAGTTAGTTGTAATACATTAGTTTCTACCATTTCTTTCATGATCAAGTAAGCATCTTTGTAACTATAGTCTTCAAACAGTATTTGAGAGTTGGAAATAGAATTGGACGAAGGCTTATATGCTTTTATATCGCTTATTTCCGTTTGTTCCTTTCCCCATGCATGATCGATCAAGTACTCTGCATTAACTCCGAATATCTTATATAGTATCTTCTCATCATAATGAGCGACTCCATATAAATCTTTGATACCTAATGATGCAAGACGATTTGCTGTACCAGGACCAATCATCCATACATCAGTGATTGGTGTATGATGCCATATGAGTTGCTTAAATAAATCTTCATCTAAATAACCCATAAAATCTTTAGCGTGTTTTGCAGTAATATCTAATGCAACTTTTGCAAGAAATAAATTTGTTCCAATACCAACAGTTGCAGTGATTCCAGTAACATTATAGATTTCATCAATAATGGTTTTCGCAAGCTGTTTTGCATTCATTTTATATAATGATAAATATGATGTAATATCTAAAAAGGATTCATCAATAGAATATACATGAATATCTTCACTGGAAATAAATTTTAAAAATATACTATAAATCTTAGCAGAATACTTCATATATAAGGTCATTCTTGGCGTAGCTGTAATGTATTCTATATCTTTTGGTATTTCATATATCCTGCCACGACTTGGTACACCCAATTGTTTAATAGCTGGAGTTGCTGCTAGAGTGATTGCACCACCTCCTCGTGTAGGATCAGCAACAACTAAATTGATTTTGAAAGGGTCTAATCCTCTTTCAACACATTCTACGCTTGCATAGAAACTTTTTAAATCGATACATAAATAAACTTTATTATTCATTAAAATCCCTCCTTGTGATTTCATATTATAGTCTTTTGTATTCCTAAAACAATATAGATTTGGGAATTTTATATAAACTATTCCCAAAAAGTAATATTTTTGGTAAACTGTAATTGAGGTGGATTTATATGACTTTAAAAGAATTGTTGATTCAATATGAAATACAAAACGATAAATCTCATGCTGAAGTTGCTGAAGAAATAGGAGTTTCATTATCAACATATTATAGATGGCTGAGTGGAGAGAGCACCCATATTAAAAAGACAAAAATAAAAAAATTGTCAGAAGTATTACATTGTGATGTGGAACAAGTCATAGAAGATATGAATAGGGTCAAACCTATTCTTGGCAGAGTCAAAGCAGGTTATGATTTATGGGCTGATCAGGATGTTGAGGGCTATGTAGAAGTAGGGCATGGTGATGCTCAAAATGGTGATTACTTTTTAAGAGTAACAGGAGATTCTATGATTGATTCACATATCTATGAGGGTGATTTAGTATATGTTCAACAATGCAATAATGTGGAATCAGGAAAGATTACTGTAGTGATGATTGGGGATGAAGTAACCATTAAGATTGTCAAATTTTTATCAGATGGTATTTTATTGGAGGCATCAAATCCAAAATATGACAATAGAAAGTTTACATTCAGTCAAGTTGAAGAACTGCCAGTAAGAATTATAGGTAAAGTAAGGTTTGTTCGAAGGGATTTTATATAAAATCATACTGACTTAAAAATGATTGAATTCTTAAGAATAAGTTGCTAAAATTTACACGTATAATTTAAAGATGTCAGACTAAGTTTGTTAAGAAAAGATAGTTCTTATTGCTCAAAATTATAGATAATTACTTGAAAGATTACATGTGATTTGCATTTCCTATAAACGTGCTAAGATGTCCTAAGTGTGTAAAAAAAGCTGTGGGGTGAACGCCGGTCGACGGAATTTTTTTGAAAATTTCCTTTAAATAAAGGATTTGAAGAACACCAAAACGTTAGTAATAATTGTTGTGAGAAGATTAGAGAAGTATTTAGACACAGTGAGTGTTTAGATACTTCTTTTTCTTTTTAAAAATGCAGAGCGTAAAGAGTATAAAAAAACTTTTTACTAGCGTATGATAATAAAAAGTTTATATTTAACTTCTTACTAGCGTATGCTATAATAAAGTGGTGAGGTGATATTGAATCTATGGTGAATTATAGAATAGATGAGGATGTTAAATTAATTAGAGAAATACTTAATTTATCTCAAAAACAATTTGCTGAAAAAATAGATGTTGATGCGATTACGGTAGCAAGATGGGAAACTGGCAAAATGGATACAAATGAAAATAATATCGAAAAAATATATACTTTTGCATTAAATAATAATATCTTTATAAATGAGATTAAAGCACAACTTTATTATGAAGATTTAGCAAATGAGAATAAATTAGTATTATACCATGGCGCCAAGAACATTATAGAGGGTAATATTGATATTGAGCATTCAAAAAACAATAATGATTTTGGTAAAGGATTTTACTGCGGTGAAAGTTTTGAGCAGTCATCATTATTTGTAAGTGGATTTGATACATCTAGCGTTTATATATTAAGTTTTAATCCACAAAACCTTTCTAGCATTGAATATAAAGTCAATCAAGAATGGATGCTGACAATAGCATATTTTAGAGGAAGGCTAAGTGGCTATGAAGATCATCCGATTATCAAAAAGTTAATTAACAAATTAGAAGACATAGATTATTTAGTAGCACCAATCGCTGATAACAGGATGTTTAGAATTATAGATAGTTTTATTGAAGGTGAAATTACTGATGAACAATGTATACATTGTTTGGCAGCTACTAATTTAGGATTTCAATATGTTTTTAAAACAGAGAGAGCGTTGAGTCAGGTAAAAATTGTTGAAAGATGCTATTTATGTAGTAAAGAAAAAGAAAAGTATCAAATCAAAAGATTAGAGGATAGTAAAGTTGGAGATACTAAAATTAAAATGGCTCGAAGACAGTATAGGGGGCGAGGTCAATATATTGACGAAATATTATGAAAAGAGAAATGGATCAAGTAGGTTTGTTACTATGTGATATACAAGGTAAAATTTTTGAACAATCTGTTACTAGAGAAGAATGTAGTTCAAATATATTTATCCGCCGATTTATGAATTCTAAATTTGTTTCTAGAATGGATAATTTAACCTTTATAAACGAAAGCATGACAATTGAAGAAATTTTTGAAGAACTTGATATAGAATATGGTAAAACCAATTATGGAAAAATAAAGTTTTCAATTAATGAGATGTATTGGATAGGGTATATTTATAGATATCTATCATATGTTTATCAAATTGATAGTAAAAATGCTTATAAGATTATAAAAGGTACAGAGCTTAGGCATTTATTCTTTGCATATCATTCCCTAGATCCAATGAATGCAATAGATAGGATCTTAGAAGCAAAATCATTAGTATTAGATAAAGATAGTGACCAATTGACTAAAGAGGGGGTAAAAATACTCAGAAGAATAAAAAGATTGAAGAATTAAGTGTTGTATAAATTATTTTGATAACTATTTGAGTTGTTCTGAAAAGTTTTGGCAATGCAACACGTATGCAACAAAACCACTCTAAAATGCCTATTTTATCGTACCTAGGAGTTCTCAAAACGTTAGTAAATTGTTTGAGGAAAACTTTAGAAAATCCCCATTTTATGGGGTTTTCTTTTTTTTATTTCGGTAATCTAAAATAACATGGGGTTTTGGGGTTTTAGATTCTAAATTAATACGGGAAGAAATACCTTCCCGTTTTTTAATATCTATAGTCGAGAATTTAGCATGTTTAATATTCTGTTTTTAATGTGTACTGTTGATTATGAAATTGTAGGATTTCCTACCTGATAGTACGTTTGACAGGTCACTAAGACCAGATAGCATGAAATGTCAATCGTGAAATAATAATTCCTTTTTATTTTGACATTTTAAACATAGTTGAAAAGTATATATACACCATATAAAAATGAAATAAATAACGTATCAGCAAATAAATTAATAGTTGATCTTATGAGATATTATACACAGTCTATAATAAGCGTAGCTATTAATAATAGCTGCCAAATAAATGGATTTAAAGTAATCATTAATATATATATTTATTACCTTTATAACTAAATCATATAACATTAAATAGAAGAAAACAAAGAAATGTTTGAACAATCTTTAAACTTTTTTATATGAGCTATATGATCAACAAGCTATTGAATCTCCCGTGATTTTGGAACATAGATTGTGAAAATAGAAAAAGAGATTTCCCGTAAAACTTATTCGTTTTGGAAAACCCCGTGACTTCTTAGACTATCGAAAATATCGAAAAAATGTAATGTTTAATTATGGTTGCGTTATTTTAGATGTATGTCCTGTTAGAATTGGAGAACATACTATGATTGGTCCAAATACACATATATATACGGCTTGCCATTCGTTAGATTCAAATGAACGATTATTGGATGTTGAATTTGGTAAACCAGTAACAATTGGTAAAAATGTTTGGATTGGCGGAAATTGTACTATTTTGCCTGGGGTTACAATTAGAGACAATGCAGTCATAGGGGCAGGAAGTGTAGTAACAAAGGATATTCCTAATGATTCCATAGCAATTGGAAATCCTGCAAGAATAAAGCAAAAATAGGAATATACACTGAGTTTTATATAATATTAATGATGATATATATTTTACACATCTTATTCGAAGGATTGTATAATTAAAATTATTTAATATATTTTGGTGATAAATTTAGTAAATTCAATAGGATGATAGATAGAAGCGAATTGACTGAGCGTATAGGGAACTGTATGCCGGTCTTTTTTATTCGCTTTATCTTAGGCTTTATCTATGTAAAAATAAAATATTTAATCGAACATAAAATAATACTTCTACTGTTAAACGAAGTTTGATATAATTAAGATAGAATTAAATAAATGGTCAGTTATAAAAAAGGAGGTGCATATTTTGGGTAGAAAAGGAGCAGATATATCGAAGATATTAGAAGCTTGTTTTGATACATTTTGTGAATACGGATTAGAAAATACAGGTATGTTGAAATTATCTGAAGCTAGTGGTATCACAAATGGTGGGTTGATCTATCATTTTGGTTCAAAAGATAATTTGATCATTCAAGCTACTGCTTATTGTATGGCCAAGGTAGAAGAAGATTTCATGGCAAAAGCTCCTACGAGTTTTGAAGATATCGAACGTTTCTTAAATGAAATGCCACATCTTACAGCAAAACTTCATGGAAAGAAATATCGATTCATGTATCAGGTCTATTCTAGTCCTAAATATCGAGAACAAGGAAAAGAATTCTTTAAAGGCGTCAATGTACGTTATAAAGAATATGCCGATGAACTTTCAAACAAATTAGGAATGCCAGCTGATTATATTCAAGGCATGACCTATATCTTTGTTAGAGCATGTGTACATTATGCTTTATTTGAAGATGAAGAATATTTAAATCTTCAGTTAAATGCGATACGTTCGTCTTTAAAAGCATACATAAAAGATAAAAAGGAGGAGAGAAAATGAAGAAACGAATATGGAGCAAAGCAGTATCCATTTTTACAGCAATCCTATTAGTAGTAGGAATCGTGCCTAACACTACTATCACGGCGCTGGCGGCGGGAGAAGATGCGCCTAATACTCTTTATGTGGGAAATGAGAGACTTTCTCTCGGTAAAGATTCCTACTGGACCACAAATCAGGACCCGGGTGCACTGACACCGTGCACAGGTAGCGGAGACGATTGGAATGTCAAATACGAGTCAAGCTCCAACACTCTGACCTTAAGAGGAGCGTCCATCCAGGGAGGGTCTAATGCCGTATCAGCGCCTTATGGCTCCGGGATCTATGCTCTGAGCCATAGCGGGCAGCCGGTTTCCCTGACCATCGAACTGATTGGCGAAAATACCATCACAGGCAACTATGGGATTTTTTTGAATGCAGAGATAAGCGCGTACAGCTATGGTACAAACGCCACCCTGACTATTACGGGTGAAAATAATGGCAGCCTGGGAGTATCTGGTTCTGATCACGGAATATATGTCAAAAGCGGAAGTGGCGACGCCTCCCTGAACATTAAGAATGTCGCTGTCACAAGCAGCACCAATGGCAATTATGCCGCCGGCGTCTATGTGATGTCCAGCCCATTCGCCACCGACTCCCCGAATATCTCTCTTTCCGTCGACGGCGGCAGCCTGACCACCAGCGCCAGCGAGGGCAATGATGGGATACAGTTTTATGTGGGAGCATCTGAGGCTACCAGCGCTACCACCAGTCTGACCGTCAGCGATAATGCCATTGTAGACGCTAGAAATGGCGGGATCAGTGCATTAAGAATTTCGGAAACGCTTCCTACGCCGACACCAACGGGTGATAATAGAAGCGGTATCGTCTTTGACGGCAGTACCGGCACTGTGTACGGCGATGTCACCCTAGACGAGAGCCTCACCATTAACCAGGGCGAAACCCTGACCATCCCGGAGGGGTCTACCCTCAACAGCAATGGCAACCTGACCAACAAAGGCACGATCCTCGCCAGCGGCGGCACACTGGAAGGTACACTAAGCAACGGCACGAGGCCCACGACGCCAAACATCACCGAGCAGCCGTATGACTACACTGTGACCGAGGGCGAAGACGCCACCTTTACTGTGGAGGCCAGTGCATGGAGTGAAACCCTGACCTACCAGTGGCAGCAGAGCACGGACAACGGCAGCAGCTGGACAAATATCGAAAGCGAAACCAACGCCAGCTATACCATAAACAGCACCAATACCAGTATGAACGGCTACCAATATCGCTGTGTTGTGACGGGCAGTGGCGGCGTCAGCGTGATCAGCCAAACCGCCACCCTGACGGTGCAGGCGAAGCCCGCCTCGGTTCCCGTCACCGGCGTGAAGCTGAACAAGGACAGCCTGACCTTACAGGAAAAAGGCAGCGATACTTTGTCTGCTACAGTAGTGCCTGCCGATGCCACCAATCAAGATGTGATCTGGAAAAGCAGCGATACCAGCATTGCCACGGTAAGCGCAGACGGAACAGTGACCGCCATAAGCGCAGGCACCGCCACGATTACCGCCACCGCTAAGGATGGAAGTGGAGTCAGCGCCTCTTGCACATTGACAGTGACGCATGGCAAGATGGTACAGACGCCAAAGAAAGATGCCACCTGCACAGTGGATGGAACTGAGGAATACTGGACGTGCGAAATCTGCGGGAAGCATTTCGAAGATGAAAGCGGTACAATTCTAACGACCCCTGAAGAAAATAAAATTCAGGCCACCGGTCACAGCTATGGCGAACCGGTCTGGAACTGGTCAGAGGATGGAAAGACCTGCACCGTGACATTTACCTGTGAAAAGGATGAAACCCATAAGGAAACTCCGAAAGTAACTGTAACATCGGCAGAAAAGGCCCCTGCCACCTGCACGGAAGCAGGAGTAACCACTTATACAGCAACTGTCGAATTTAACGGCAAGACATACACGGATACGAAAGATGTGGCAGACATCCCGGCCACCGGCCACAGCTATGGCGAACCTGTT
Organism: Massilimicrobiota sp. An80; assembly: GCF_002159255.1. Classification (NCBI taxonomy): domain Bacteria; kingdom Bacillati; phylum Bacillota; class Erysipelotrichia; order Erysipelotrichales; family Erysipelotrichaceae; genus Massiliimicrobium; species Massilimicrobiota sp. An80. Next base: position 272 of record NZ_NFHI01000004.1, on the reverse strand, counting down.
TGGAGCTGGGCAGAGGATGGAAAGACCTGCAAGGTGACTTTTACCTGTGAAAAGGATGAAAACCATAAGAAAACTCCGGAGGTAAAGGTTACATCAGCAGTAAAGACGCCTGCCACCTGCACGGAAAAAGGCGTAACTACTTATACGGCTACCGTTGAATTTAACGGCAAGACCTACACAGATACGAAGGATCTGACAGATATTCCGGCCACCGGTCACAGCTATGGCGAACCTGTTTGGAACTGGTCAGAGGACGGGAAAACCTGCACCGT
>NZ_NFHI01000039.1:0-25053 GCF_002159255.1 Massilimicrobiota sp. An80 | reverse complement strand
ATATTGTTTGCAAACAAATTATAACAGGAGATTCTCATTTTATAAAAAGCAACCCCAATTTAAATTTAAAGCAAGAAAAGACAGACCCCTTTAAAAATTTAAAGGCTAGGGTCTGCCCCACAAATATTTAATATACCCTTTTTTTATTTTTTGAATAGATGTTATATGATAATGAAAATATGACTAAATGATTGAGAAATAGACATACTATAAATATGATGTCTGTGATTTCAACGTTTTTTGACATGATAAGAGCATAATTGATAACTTGGAATATTTCAAAAGCAAAGTTTTATCTATTTGTTATATTAACAAATGAGGATGCTTTGTAATAAGAAAAATGTCGATAAAATGGGAATAATTGTATATTTGTGTTTTTAGAAATTTGACAAAGCTTTAAATATTTGTTATTATGCCTCAGGGTGATGGAGATGTATTTCAATACACATACACATTTAAATAGTGAACAATTGTATCCTAATAGAGATCAATTTATTCAAAATGCTTTAGATCATCAAGTCGAAAATATGGTTGTTGTAGGATATGATTTAGAGTCATCAAAGAAGGCTGTTGAGATAGCTCATGAATATTCATTTATCTATGCAGCAGTCGGAATAAGTCCTAATGATTGTAAGGATACAACTGATGAAGATTTAAATGAAATTGAAAAATTGCTTCAAGACCCATGTGTAGTGGCTTTAGGAGAAATAGGTTTAGATTATTATTGGGAAGAAGTTCCTCATGAAAAGCAAAAAGATATTTTTGTAAAGCAAATTGAAATTGCTAAAAAATATCAAAAGCCCATTGTGATTCATGCTAGAGATGCCTATGAAGATACTTACAATATCTTAAAACAAACTGCACATTATGGCATTATGCATTGTTATAGTGGATCGGCTGAAATGGCAAAACGATATGTTGATATAGGTTTTGAAATATCGTTAGCTGGACCCGTGACATTTAAGAATGCAAAAGTCCCTAAGGAAGTTGCGAAATCAATTGATATAGATCATTTGATGATTGAAACGGACTGCCCTTATTTAACACCTCACCCATTTCGAGGAAAGTTGAATGAGCCAGCAAATGTTGTGTATATTGCCCAGGAAATAGCAAAGCTAAAGAACATGGAGATAGAAGACGTTGCTAGAATCACAACATTTAATGCCAAAAAAATGTTTGGGATTAAATAAGGAGGATATTTTATGTTAAACAAAGCTAAAGAGGCGATTGTCTCGGCTGATAGCCGAACAAAAGGAATTTTAGCAATGGCGGTTGTATACGTTGTTATTATGTTAGCAACTGTATCATCTGGAGCCGTCAATCAGATTACGAATTTTATTCCAACTGTAGACATTACATTAAAAGATGGATTGCAGGAAGAAAAGGATTATTTGGTCAAGCAGGATACAGTATCAAATGTCTTAAATGAATTAAATGTTGAGTTAGATCAGAAGGATACTTTAAATAAAGATAAAGATGCTATTGTTCAACAGGATGATTTGATTAAAATTACAAGAGTTGAAACGAAAACAATAGAAAAAATAGAAACAATACCATACTCAACAAAAACCAAAGGTAGTGGAAGCTGGACAAAAACAGTTGTTCAAAAAGGAAAAGATGGAAAAGCTAAAAGAACTTATCTGTTGACTTTTGCTAATGGAAAAGAAACTGATCGTCAAATGATTAAAGAAGAAATTATTGAAAAGCCAGTAGATAAGATTATTCAATATGGTGGTGTTTTAAAAGGTACAACTTTTACAGGTAGATTGACAATATATGGTGGAGATTGTACAGGATGTGGAGGAACATCTTCATCTGGTGTGAAATTATCCCCAACGAGTGGAGTCAATAATACCAACTCACCTTACTTATATTATAAAGGAAAGAAATATTATTGTTTGGCTGCTGATCGATCTATTCCATTTGGAACTGTGATTAAGATTTCTAATCATAATTTAAATACAGCAGGGACTATTTATGGAATTGTTGTAGATCGTGGTGGTGCTATTAAGGGAAATAAAATAGATATTTTTAATGGTAGTGAAGGTTCTGGGAAAAGATATTTTGGTGGTGGCACCTCACATAATACCAAATTTGAAGTTGTTTCTCTTGGTAGTGGAAATGCGAATTTTTGGAGATAGGAAAACTATCTCTTTTTTTATTTGCTCTGTGAATTTTATAAGGGACTTATATTAAGGATAATAAAAAATAAAACGAAAAAATGATGAAATCGCTTGCAAAAATAAATCTATAAGTATATACTAACCATAGTAAAAAGTTTAGTAAAAAGAAACAAAAAAACTTTATATTTTTACTAAACGGGAAAGGAGAAAGGTATGAAGACCAAAAAGAAAGTTTTTGTCGCTGGAGCAATGACATTTGCTATGTTGGGAACAATGATTCCACAAAACTGGAATGTCAGTGCTGCTAGCAATCTCATTTCCAATGGCGATTTTGAAAATATCAAATCGGCTGACATTGGAAAGTACACGGGTAATGCATCCGATATGAAAGTTGGATCATGGTACTCAAACAGTGGAGGGGAGGTTAGCTACATTGGTTACAATGAGAGTGAACGCTCTGGAATTTTACCAGCTAATAACAACAATGTTTGGATTAGACAGGTAGTAGATGTTGAAAAGAATACAGACTATGTATTTAGTACCTATGTAAAGACTTCGCTTTCAGAAGGAGAAGCTATTGTCCAAGTATTAGATGGTAATGGTACTGCTATTGAAGGTATCAAAGAAACTAATATGAAGGGAGTTGAATGGACTCAAAAGAAAATTTCCTTCAATTCAGGAAATCATAGTAAAATAACTGTAAGTGTCTTAAAATGGGTTGATGAATCAAATACCGATAGTGACATTTATAAAGCTAGTGTTTACGTTGATGAAGCTGTATTAATGCCAAAAGTAGAATATAATGAATATGAGGAAAAAGAAGAATCTAAAACCAAGTTAGAAAACTTAATTAAAAATAGTGATTTGGTTGGTATCACACAGGATAGTATTCAAGGAAATGATGGTTGGCCATTAGGATGGGTACCAGGGAATTTCTATTCAAATGCTCCAGCAGATAATCCAGTAACAATTGGGGAAGGTTATGGTGAAAACGCCAATGGATTTGTATTGCCTGCTGAAAATGGAGATGTTTGGGTAAGAACTGCTGCGCAAGTTAAACCAAATACTGAATATATTTTTAAAGTACGTGTCAAACATAGTGCTGCACAAGCAGGAACAACAGTTTCAGTAGAGGGGCCAAATAATGATGAGAATGCATCAACAACTCGTTTAGGAGAGCAATACCCTGGTGGTACTTCTTGGAGTGATGTTGAAATTGCATTTAATTCAGGTAATTATGATAAAGTTATATTAAATGTTTATAAATATGGTCCTGATAATGGAAATGAAGCAGAACAGGCATCATATCATGCTACAGTAAATGTTAGTGATATGCGTGTTTATGAAAAATCAGTATATGATAAAGTTCAAGAGGAAGAAAAAGAAGAAGAACAAGAAGAACAAGCAAGCCAATACACTGAAGTATGGCGTGATGACTTTGATACTTTAGATACATCAGTATGGTCATATCAATTAGGACATAAACGTGGTATTGAACCTCAGGATTATGTTTCTGATAAAGAAAATGTTTTTGTTGAAGATGGAAAATTATATTTACGTGCAACAGAAAAAGATGAGTATCGTGTGCACTACAATGCAGATGGTAGTGATATTGTTAAGAAATATGACTCTGGAAGTATTGCAACATTTGGTAAGAAAGAATTCTTATATGGAAAAATTGAAATGCGCGCAAAATTACCAAAAGGTGCTGGGGCATTCCCTGCGTTCTGGACTTTAGGTAATGATTTCACGTTAGATGGATTGGTTGATTCTAAACAAGGTGTGGGATGGCCAATGTGTGGTGAAATCGATATTATGGAATTAATTGGAGCTAATCCAGATGTTTCTGGTACAAGTGATAGTACAGTACATGGAACAATTCATAATGGATTGACAGAAAATGGTGATAAGGCTCAAACAAATACTTATTCATTAAAAGAAGGAACTTTTAATGATGATTATCATACATTTGGTATTGTATGGAATCCTGATACAATTGAATGGTATGTCGATGGTGATGTTTATAGTACAATTTATACTACTGACTTAGATTATTTCCAAAAACCTCATTACTTATTATTTAACTTGGCTACAGGTGGAGCATGGCCTGGTTTCCCTAATGAAGATACAGAATTCCCAATGGATTTCGTTATTGATTATGTAAGTTATAGTCAAACTGCTGCTCAAAAAGAAGCTGCTGATAAATATTATGCGACTGCACCAACATTTAGTGGTGTAAAAGATATAACAATCAGCGATGAATCACAATTATCATCATTAATGGATCATGTAAAAGCAACTGATGCAAATGGTAAAGCATTAGATGTAAGTTGTTCAATTAATGATGGTCAAAAATTAATGTGGAATGGTAGAACAAGAACAAGTGAAATTGATTTCTCTAAACAAGGAACATATGAAATTGTTTATTCTACTATTGGTGAAAATAACGTTTATACAAGAGCATGTGCGACATTACATGTTAAATAAGGAAAGAGAAGGGAACAACTATGAATAAAAGTAAAATATTAAAAGGTACCTTAGCAGGTACACTTGCATTAACAATTGTTGGTTCGGCTGTTTACTCTTCAAATGCCTTAGTTTATGATTCAGAGTTAGAAGAAAAAACAGTTGCTGAACCTGAAAGTTGGGGAGCATTACCAAATGAAGCACAACTTCAGTATCACGATGATGAATTAGCTGCATTTATCCATTTTGGTGTAAACACATTTACAGGTAATGAATGGGGAGATGGAACAGAATCTCCATCTGTATTCAATCCTACTGGTGATTTTGCATCAAGTGCAGAATCAATGGTAGAAGCATTAAAAAATGCAGGATTTAAAAAGGTTATTGTTACTGCTAAACATCATGATGGATTCTGTATTTGGCCAAGTCAGTACACAGCACATGATATTGAAAATTCACCATATAAAGATGGTAAGGGAGATATTTTAGCAGAAATCTCTGCAGCATGTACTAAATACAATATGGATATGGGATTATACTTATCTCCATGGGATGAAAATGCTGAAAGTTATGGATATTATGATAAAGATGGTAATCCATTGTTAGATGAAAATGGAAATCCAATTGATGGAATGACAATGGAAGAAGTCAAAGAGAAAGATGCTTTAGATTATAATGATTATTATGTAAATCAGATTACTGAGATTGTAACTAATCCTAAATATGGAAATAATGGAAAATTCACTGAATGGTGGATGGATGGAGCCAAAGGAGAAGGTGGCGACGCTCAGGAATATGATACAGAACGTATTTTAAAAACTATTAAAGATAATGAACCAGGAATTCTTATCTTCGGTGGTGGAACTGATGGTGGAATCCACTGGATTGGAAATGAAAAAGGACAAGCAAGTGATACAACTTGGGCTAAAGTAGATTCAGTTAAAGGTGATGGATATAGTGAAGCTGATGGATTTACTTATGGTATTCCTGATGGAGATCATTGGTCAGTACCAGAAAGTGATGTAAGTATTACAGCTGGTTGGTTCTATCATGATGGAGATTTACCTAAATCAATGAGCCAATTGGGAAATATCTATTTCCAGACTGTTGGTAATGGATCACCATTATTATTAAACTTCCCACCAAATCAAACTGGTGATTTAGATGGAAGTATTTATTCAAGATTAAATGAATTTAAAAATGCAATTGATAATACATTTAAAACAAATTTATTGGCTCAAAATTCAAAAGCAGGTGCATCATCTGTTTATGAGAATGCAAAAGATTATTCACCAGTAAAAGCTATTGATGGTGATGAAGACACATATTGGACAACAGCAAAAGGTGAAAAAACTGGAACTTTAGAAATTGAATTTGATGAAGTGAAAGAATTTGATGTCGTATCAATTGAAGAATATATTGAAAAAGGGCAAAGAATTAGTGAATTTAATGTCGAATATCAAACTAGCGATGGACAATGGCAAGATTTTGAAGATGGTCATACTATTGGAGCTAAAAAATTATTAAGAATTGATCCGGTTCAAGCAAAAGCTATTAGAATTAATATTAAAGGTTCTTATGCTGAACCAATGATTAGTGAAGTTGGTATTTATAAAACAGCTGATGGTTTTGAAAAGACTCAACCTTTACCAGAAGCTTATACAAAATTCGTTCCAGATGATGAAGGATTAGAATTAAATAAAGGAACTTGGGATGACGATCATGCTGGAAATAGTGGTTGGGAAAAACAAGAAGATGGAAGTTATACAACAACTGATGGTTGGGCAAATATTAAATATACATTTGAAGGAACATATTTTGCATTAGTAGGTACAAAAGGACCTGACTATGGTTCATTTGATATTTACATTGATGGAAAGTATACAAGTTCAGCTAATGCATCAGCTGGTGAAATAACACCAGGTCAAATATTGTATGAATCTCCAACTTTAGGTGCTGGAACACATACAATTCAATTAACAACAGGTACAAATAGAAAACCTGTAAACTTTGCATATGGTTACTATTTAGGTACAAATGAAAATGGTTTATTTGAAATTGAAACAGACTCATATCAGGTAACTGAAGGTGATTCTGTTAAAGTTAAGATTAAACGTAATGGTGGATCTAAAGGAGAGGTTACTGTAAATGTTACAACTCCTCCAGGAACAGCTGTTCAAGGTCAATATTATGAAAATATTACAAATGAAACAATTACATTTAAAGATGGAGAAAAAGTAAAATATATTACTTTAAAAACTATTGATAACTTAAATGTAACAGGAAATAAAGATTTCTATGTAGAAATTTTCTCACCAACAGGTGGAGCTCAACTTGGTATGAGAAGTACAGCAAGAGTTCTTATTGTTGAAAATGATAAGAGAATTGCTGATGCTGTAGAACAAACTTCAAATATCAGTGAATCATGGTATAAAGCTGAAAGCTGGGATGCCTTTGATCAAGCTTATTTAAAAGCGAAAGCAGCAGTAGATGATGATTCTATGAGTGATGATGAAAAGATGAAATTATCTAATGCTTTAATGGAAGCTTACAATAATCTTGAAGTCATTAGTCAATATTCTGTAAGAAATGCGATGATCTTACCAGATAATTTTGAAGATGAAAAAGTTTTAGAAGTAGAATTAGGTATTTTAGATTCAAAACATGAAAATATTGTTGCTAATGAATACTTAAAGATGGTTAATGGAAATGATTATAGTAATGGTCGTTTGATTAATAAGATTAAAGATGGAAATACAATTACTGTACCATTAAATGTCCAAAAAGCAGGTTTATATAATTTTGATTTCACATATCAATCAACTCAACCTATGTCACTTATCATTAGTGGTGATCATATTGCTAAACAAACAATTTCTTTAGATGCTTCAGAAACATTAACAGAAAAATCAATACCATTGAATATTCAAGAAACTGGTGTTTCTCAAGTTGTGATTACTGCTAAATCTTTAGCAAAATCAGATGGTGATTTAGCTATTGATAATGCAAAAATTAAATTACAAGAAGTATCAAATGGAAAGATTGAAAGTATCGCCATTGAACAAATGCCAAGTAAGACGGTTTATGCACTTGGAGATACGCTTGATTTAACAGGATTAAAAGTTATAGCAAAATATGATACAGGTGCAACGACTGATATTACTCATAAAGTAGAAGTAACAGGATTTGATTCATCAAAAGTTGGTGAACAAACTTTAACTGTACATTATGGTGAATTTGAAGCTCAATTTACAGTTACAGTTAAAGGTAAGAGTGATGAAATGAATCCAGGTACAGATACACCTGAAAAACCAAGTCAAAATAATCCAAATCAAGGAAATTCAGGACAAACTGGAGAAAAACCTTCTACTACTACACCAACAGTAAATGGGACAACTTCATCTCATGATAAAGTAAAAACTGGTGATGAACAAGTTATAGGAGTATTTGTATTAGCATTATTAGGAGCTGCATGTTTATTTGTGGTTATAAAAAATAAAAAATCTGATTCTCAAGATTAATATTGTTTTGAAGATTAGCTATTGATATTTTTATCAATAGCTTTCTTTATATTTAAGCTTATTGATATGAAGAAATTGTTCATATAAATCAGTACATAATAAAAAAAGGATAATATACTACAAATGAAAATAAATCTTAATATGAATAAGAATACTTACAGTATATGATATAAAGATATTAATCTAGTCAAAGAAATTTTCTATATTTAAAATCATAAAAGTGATATGATGATATATTATAAGGAGGTTTTGACATGACAAAAGAAGAACTCGCTAGTATGTTTGATCATACGTTTTTAAAGGCTTATGCCTCGAGAGATGATTTTATTAAATTATGTGATGAGGCTAAAGATATTGGAGCTGCAATGGTAGCAATTAACAGTGAACCAGTAAAGTTGTGTAAAGAATTACTGAAAGGAACTTCTATTCATGTCGGTGCAGCTATTTCATTTCCATTAGGACAGACAACATTAAATATCAAATTAGCTGAAACAAAACAGGCTATTGATGATGGAGCTGATGAGATTGATTATGTAATTAATATTGGAAAGGCAAAGATGCATGACTGGGATTATATTGAAAAAGAAATGCAAAGTATTGTGCAACTCTGTCATCAAAATCACAGGATATGTAAAGTTATTTTTGAAAATTGTTACCTTACAAAAGATGAAATAAAGCATATAGCATTTATCGCAAAACAAGTAAAGCCAGATTATATCAAAACAAGTACAGGCTTTGGTACTTCAGGAGCAACAGTAGAAGATGTTCGTTTAATGAAAGAAACAGTTGGAGATGAAGTCAAAGTGAAAGCTGCCGGAGGAATACGTGATTGGAAAACATGCCGAGCAATGATAGAAGCTGGAGCAAGTCGTATTGGAACAAGCAGTTCACTCAAGATATTGGAAGAATTTGAAGAAGATAATCATAAATTATGAGAAGAATAACGTGTTTTATATTTTAAAAAAGAGCATCCCTGAAAAGGATGTTTTTTTGTTATAAAAATTTTTTTAATTTTGTTGTGATAAATCAGTATGTTTATACATTAATAGAGTGAAGGAGATGAGAAAACTATGAAAAAAACAAATATGATAAAATTATTAGGAACAGGAGTCATTATGTTATCAATGGTGACTGGGTGTGGAAATGGACAAAGTGCACAAAAATATACGAGTCTTGTCACTTTGGATATCAATCCAAGTATTCAATTACAATTAGATGATGATCATAAAGTTGTAGATGCTATTGCAGTTAATGATGATGCCAAAAAAGTTTTACAGGATATGGATTTAAAACAGGCAGATGCCAATGTTGCGATGAATGCAGTACTTGGTTCATTGGTTAAGAATGGATATTTAAATGCAAATCAAAATACAGTCTTATTGTCAGTTGAAAATGATGATGATCAAGCAAGAGTGGCCTTAGAAGATGAATTGAGTCAATATATTTATACAACATTGAAGAGTTATTCTATTGAAGGTGCTATTTATTCTCAAGATATAGATATTGATGATGATGTGGAATCTTTGATGAATAAATACAGCATTTCTTATGGAAAAGCAAATTTAATTGAAGACATTATAGATGAAAATGATGATGCTAAGAAGACATATAAAGTAGAGGATTTGGTGAAACTTAATGCTCAAGATTTAATTTTAATTTATCAGTCTTTAGATAAAGATGATACACAAAAAAATGCCAATAAAATGGTAGGAAATGTTAGTACAAAACAATATATTACAAAAGATGAAGCTTTAAATATCGCATTAAAGAATGCTTCCGTTTCAAAGAGTCAGATTAAAGAATTGGAAATTGATTATGATATGGAAAATGGTGTTTTGACTTATGATATAGAATTTAAATATAATCAAAATGAATATGAATATGAAGTGAGTGCTGCAAAAGGGATTGTAGAAAGAGAGGTTGAACCAGAAGTTAAACCTGTAAGTAAACCATCAAATACACAACAGACAACACAAAATAAAGTAACAAATCAAAACAATACGAATTATGACAATACAAACTATGATAATACAAACTATAATTCAACAAGTAAACCAGCAGCATCCAAACCATCAACTTCATCACAAACAAGTAAAAACACAAATTATGATAATACAAATTATGATAATACGAATTATCAGTCAACAAATAAACCTGCTACTTCAAAACCATCAACACAACCATCAAGTTCAGGACAATCAACAAATAAAAATACAAATTATGACAATACAAACTATGATAATACAAATTATGATGATCATGATGATGATGATACAAATTATGACAAAGATGATGATCATGATGATACAAATTACGATGATTAATTAATGTAAACTTAATATATTCTTAATATAAACATGCAAGAAATAGATAAATTATAAATGAGATATTAACATCATAGGAGAGATCAATGATGTTAAGAGAGAAAAAATTAGAGAAATTGTTAATTCGATTAAAAAATGAAACAGATATTTTAGGAGAAATATATGATTTGATGCGTGATGATATTTATCGCTATATTTATAGTATTGTCAAATCAAAGGAAATGGCACAGGATTTGACTCACGATACTTTTATACAGATATATAAAAATATTCATCTGTATAAAGAAAATGGTCATCCTAAAGCATGGATAATAACAATCTCTCGCAACATCACTTATATGTCATTTAGAAAACATAATAGGGAACAGGTTGTCGATTATGAAATTGATGCTGTAGATGAAGGGATGAAAGATATACATGATAAGATGATGATTCGGGTTCTATTGGATAAACTCTCAGTTGAAGAAAGAGAAATCATCATCTTACATGTAGAAGAAGGATTAACTTTTAAAGAAATTTCTGAAATTATGGAAATGAAATTAACAACAGTTTTAAATAAATATCATCGTTCATTAAAGAAATTGAAAAAAAGTTTGGAGGAATGAACTATGAATAATAGAAAGATAAAAAAGATGATTAGACAGGAATTTCAAAGTGTTCATACACCTTCAAGAAAAAATGAATTACTCCAAGATATACAGTACATATCTCAAGTTAGACCTGAAGATGAAGTTCATAAAAGAAAAATTCATATTCATAAATCATTATCACTTGCAGTTGTTATGTGTATGATTGTGATTGGTTTTCTTTTTTGGCCTTCACAAGAGGCTTATTCAGTTGCCTTTGAAGTGAATCCAAGCATTGAATTGGAAGTCAATAATGAAAGGCGAGTAGAAGAGGTTATTTGTCACAATGAAGATGCAGTTCTTGTTTTAGAAGAGATGGATTTAGAAAATACAGATTTGGATGTAGCTGTAAATGCTATTATAGGAAGTATGTTTAAATATGGATATATAAGTGAAGCTAAAAATTCAGTTTTAGTTAGTGTTCAAGGACAGGATAAAGAAATTAGAGAAGAATTGAAAGAACAAGTTGCATCAGATGTTAAAGATATTTTATCGGGTTATTCATTAAATGCATCAGTTGTTTCACAGGATTACAGTTTTTCTAAAGAACGACAGGAATTAGCTAAAAAATATGGGATTTCTGTAGGTAAGGTCACGTTAATAAAAAAATTAATAGGTGTCAGTCCAGATTATGAATTTTCTGATTTGGTTGATCTTTCCATTAATGATTTAAATACATTAATTCATTATAAAAATATACAGTTTAAAACAATTACGATAGATGGGGTAGAGAGTCATAGTGGATATTTGAGAGATGAAGAAGTTAGAACAAAAGTTTTAGAACATGCTCAAGTGACTCTTAATGATTTGAAGTCGTATGAAGATGAATTGGATGTTAAAAGCAATCAACTTGTATATAATGTGAATTTTACAGATTCATATGCAAGTTATAGTTATCAAGTGAATGCTATTAGTGGAGAAATTGTTTCATTTGATGTGAAAATGTAGGAGTTTATAGAAATAAACTCCTCAATTTATAGAGAGGTTATGCTTATGATTAAGAATTATAAACCTATTCAATATCGGCACGAACTTAAACATATTATCAATCCATTAGAAGCAGAGATTTTAAATCGAAGATTGAATTTATTATTCTCTAAAGATCATTATACATTAAATGAAGGGTATTATGATGTTCATAGTCTTTATTTTGATACACCTGATGATAGAGCTTTAAAAGAAAAGTTAAATGGGGTATCACAAAGGCATAAGTTTAGAATACGATATTATAATCATGATTTAAGTTTTATACGATTAGAAAAGAAAATGAAACATAATGGGTTATGTGCGAAACGTTCTACGAAATTGACTGTTAAACAGGTTCAAGATATATTGAATGGAGATATAGATTTTTTATTAAAAAGTGGTAATCCATTAATGATTGAATTTTATAGTGCATTAAAAGGAGAATTATTAAAACCTTGTGTGATTGTATCATACCAAAGGCAGGCTTATACATATGATATATCCAAGGTAAGATTAACAATAGATAGATATTTGTGTACATATAAAAATATATATGATTTTTTATCATTGGATCATAGAAAAATAGGTGTAGATGATTTTGCAGTATTCGAAGTGAAATATAATGAATTTTTACCTGATATTGTGAAAATGGCGATACAAGGACTTTCACAGAAAACATCAGCCTATTCAAAGTTTGCAAAATGTCGACAGATTGATTGGTAAAGGAGAAGAAAAATGACTTTTCAGGATATATTTCGTTCAAATTTTTTAGAAAATATACATGCTGTTTCATTACTGGATATGTCAATAGCTTTACTTTTGGCATTTATGATGGGGATGTTTATTTTCTTTGTTTATAAAAAAACATATAGTGGGATTATGTATACTTCCAGTTTTGCAATAACACTTGTAGCTTTAACAATGATTACGACATTAGTGATTCTTGCCATTACAAGTAATATTATTTTATCTTTAGGGATGGTTGGTGCTTTATCAATTGTACGATTTAGAACAGCTGTTAAAGAACCTATGGACATTGCGTTTTTGTTCTGGAGTATAGCAGTCGGTATTGTATTGGCAGCAGGTTTAATTCCTTTAGCTGTATTTGGGAGTTTATGGATTGGAATTATTCTTTATATCTTTTCTCATAAGAAAAATACACAAAGACCTTATATACTAGTTGTTCATTGTGAAAATCAAAATAGTGAAAAGAATGTCTATCAATTTATTCAAAAACAGGTATATGCTTTTTCGTTGAAAAGCAAGAGTATCAAAAAAGATTGTATTGAATTGAATTATGAAATCAGACTTAAGGATCAGGAAACATCATTTGTTAATGGGCTTTCAGATATGGAAGGTGTTTTATATACAGTGATGGTTTCTTATAATGGAGATTATATGAATTAATATGATTAAACATAAATATATAGATATACTTGTTATGATATTCGTTATCTTTAGTCTTATTATCACTGTTGGTTTGATGTTACCGGGACATTGGGGTATAACACCAGCCTATCAATTACCTGCTTATGCTTCTAAATTATTTGATCAAAGTTATGTTCATACGATTGATATACAATTGGAAAATTCACAGAAATTTTTTGATCAGGCACAAGCCAAAGAATATCATGCATCTTCTATAACGATAGATGGAGAAACCTTTGATATGGTAGGGCTGAGAGTGAAGGGAAATAATTCGTTAGAACTTATTGACCGTTATGAATCAGATCGTTTTAGTCTAAAAATAGAATTTGATCATTATGACTCAGGATATCATTATTATGGCTTGGATAAGTTTACATTAGATTGTTCTTTTCAAGATAATGCATACTTAAAAAACTATATGACTTACGATATGATGTCTTTTATGGGTGTTCCATCTCCTCTAACAAGTTATGTCTGGGTGACAATCAATCAAAAAGATTGGGGATTATTTTTAGCGATTGAAGAACCAGAAGAAGCTTTTGTAAAAAGAAATTATGGAAAAGATCATGGAATTCTTTATAAACCTGGATATACAGATGTTTATGCACCTAATAAAGATTTAGCGTTACAGTATATTGATGAGAATATTGAATCGTATCCTAATTTATTTAATAATGCGAAATTTAAGATAACTGAAGCTGATAAAAAAAGATTAATTCAATCATTAAAAATATTAGATGATAATCAAAATATAGAAAAAGCTGTCAACATAGATGAGGTTTTAAGATATTTCGTAGTACAGGTTTTTGTGGTTAATTTAGATAGTTATTTAGGTCCAACGGGACATAACTATTATTTATATGAAGAAGATGGTATGATTTCAATGCTTCCTTGGGATTATAATCTAGCATATGGTACATATTCATTAGGTATGCCTAATCCTAGTAATGATGTGACAAAATATGTGAATTATCCTATTAATACGCCTTATACTCAAGAGGTTATGTTTAATAGACCGTTGTACCATCATGTTATGCAACATGATGAGTATTTTAAACAATATCATGAATATTTCCAATATTTTATTGATGAATATTTTGAAAGTGGATATTTTCAAAAGAAGGTAGAAGACACAACGCAAATGATAGATTCTTATGTACGAAAAGATCCAACTGCATTTTGTTCTTATCAAGATTATCTTTTAGGCGTAGATACATTTCAGGAGTTTTGCTTACTAAGATCAAAAAGTATTAGAGGACAATTAGAAGGACAGTTACCTGCCAATCTATCCCAACAAAATGAAGAATCACCAAGAATAGATGCTTCACATATACGATTGGAAGATATGGGAGAAATTGCAGATTTATATGATGAACAATAATAGTATTTCAAATTGAGGATATTTAAAGAAGGAAAATCTATTTAAATAGAAATTCCTTTTTTATTTAAGGGAGACTATTCTATTTGGTTATAGTGGATTTCATTATTGTTATTGTACAAAAGAATAAAATAAAGAAGATAAAAGAAGAATGTATATTATGAATATTCTTGAACCTAACATTTCCCTTCTTAAGAAGCAATAAATATTTAGTAATCAGGCATTAAAAAATTAATTGTTCTCTTATTAATTGAACAGTTATTATTATTGCTGATTGGTATGATAGATACCTTGATAATCAAAATGTATAAAGTGTATTCTTTTGTTATGAAGTAAGATCATTTTGTTTAAAGATATCATTTTAATAATTTGTAAGTTTTCTAAATAAAAATGGAAGTTCTCTTAAAATTATGTAAAAGAAGTTTAAGTGTTTGTAAATGCTATTGAGGTCTTCTTTGATATTGTTTAAAGTATACACGGAAGTATTGAAAGATACTTTAAATTAAAAAAAGGGAGAATGAAAATGAACGAAAACTTAAAAAGAAAATTACTTCTTTCATTAGCAACTATGACAACAGTGTCATCAATGTGTAGCGCTTCAGTTTTTGCATTCGGAGTTCATGAAGGTGGATATAAAGATTACATTTCTAATGTCCAAAATGAATCTGGATATCAAGACTGGTATAATAACACTTGGAACAATAAAGAAGAATTTGATTCAGGAAAAGTTATTTTAACACCTGGTAAAACAGAAAAAGATTTAAATTTTGCATGGTATTCAAAAGTCGCTGGGACACCACAAGTTAAAATGTCTAAATCTCAAGATATGAGTAATGCTACTGTATTTGAAGGGAAAGCTCAAAGTATTAATAAAACAAATGATTTTGATACTGGGGCAGAATATTATAAAGCATCAAATAAAGTATCAGTTGACAATTATTTAGAAGAAAACACAACTTATTACTATCAATACAGTGTAGATGGAAGTACATGGAGTGATACTTATACATATCAGACACATTCATTTACAAACTTCCAGGCAATTCTTGTAGGAGACCCACAAATTGGTGCTTCTGGATCAACAGGTGAAAAATCTAATGAAGATCAAAATATTGCAAATGATACTTATTCATGGAACAAAACTTTAACTCAGGCAATGAAAACAGCACCTGATGCAAGCTTTATTTTATCTGCAGGAGATCAAATTGATTATTCAGAAGTTACAAATGATAATTCAGCTGCAGATAAAGCACGTTATATTATTAAAGAACAGGAATATGCTGGATATTTATATCCTCAATATCTAAGAAGTATTCCTGTCGCAACAACAATTGGTAATCATGAATCTAAAGGTGATGATTACAAATTACATTACAATAATCCAAACGCATCTGCATTAGGATCTACAAATGCAGGAGGAAACTATTACTATAGTTATGGTGATGCATTAATTATTTCTTTAAATAGTAATAGCCGTAATGTTGCTCAACACAAAGCATTCTTAGAAGAAGCTATTAGCAGTTATGAAGATGCAAAATGGCGTATCGTTATGTTCCATCATGATATTTATGGAGCTGGCGCACCTCATGCTAATACGGATGGAGCTAACTTAAGAATTTTATTTGCACCATTAATGGATGAATTTGATATTGATGTATGTTTAACTGGGCACGATCATTCTTATGCACGTACTTTCCAAATTTTAGATGGTAAAGTTATTACAACTGAAGGAGTTGGAGAAGATGCAGCGAGTACTGCATATAATCCAGAAGGAACTTTATATATCGCTGCTGGTTCAGCAACAGGAAGTAAATTCTATGCTTTAAGTACAGATAAACAATATTACTTAGCTGAACGTTCTAATAATCCAATTCCAACATTCTCAACAATTGATTTTACAAGTGATTCATTTACAATCAAAACATATGATGTTAATGGAGATAAATATGCAAATGATGTTACTATTAAAAAAGATAAAAAAGCAACTTCAATTGAAGAATTAAAAGCTGATTTACAATCAATGGATAAAGTAGATATGACAAGTGGATCAAAACAACGTATTGAAGAAGCTTTAAATGGCTTATCTACAACTTTAGAAACTGTTGATGATTCTGTGGCTATCAATGATTTAGCTTCAAGATGGAATACTAACAACGATCCATTAGATTACTATGCTAGAGCAAAAGATACAGATTATAGAGATCCAAATAACACTGATGCTTTAAAACAAGGATACTCAAAATTCTTGGATAAGACATTCTATGAAGCTGATAAAAATGCAGCAGTTGATGAAGCAACAATTGATCAAGTTTATACAAATATGTTAACAGCTAAATCTGAAGTTGTGACAAAAGCAGAATATGCAGATTTACAGGCACAATTCGATGAAGCTGGAAAATTCTTATCAACAATTGAAATTGGAAATAAAAAAGGTCAATATACACAAGAAAATGTTAATGCGTATAAACAAGCTTTAGCTCAATTAAAAACACAAATGAATGAATCAAAGATTACAAAAACAGAATTAACTTCATTACTTGATTCATTAAAACAAGAACAAACAGAATTACAATCTTTAGTTAATAAAGAAGATATAACACCTGTTACACCTGTAAACCCAGATGAGAATAATCAAAATAACAATCAAAACCAACAAGAAACAGATAAAGATCAGACTCCTTCTCAAACAACTGATCAATCTGGCGATGAGAATAATCAAAATAACAATCAAAACCAACAAGAAACAAATAAAGATCAGACTCCTTCTCAAACAACTGATCAATCTGGCAAATCAGATCAAATAGTACAGACTTCAAATTCTGCTACGTCTAAAGATGCTGTTAAAACTGAGGATACAGCCAACGTTTTAGGATTAACATTATTAGCAGTAGGTTCATTAGCTGGAATTGTATCTTATAAGGTTTATAGAAAAAAAGAGACTGAATAATTGATTGAAGTAACAAGACAGACTTGTTCTGTCTTGTTTTCGTTATTGGAGGATTTTATGAAATTGTGGAATGAATTTATGAGTTTGAATAGAAAAGAACAAATAAAACATATTGTTGTTTGGATATGTGTTTTATTGTTTTTTGTGTTTTTGTATTTTTTTAATCAAGGAGTAGATAAAGTGTCTTTAATGGATACTGAAGGTGCTCAATTTGAAAGAGCAACGGTTGTGGAAATTATTTCTGAAAGTAGAGATGAAAGTGGACAACAATTGGGAACACAGGTTGTTAATGTTGAACTCAAATCTGGAGATTATGCCGGAGAGATTGTCGAAGCAACAAATATCGATAGTTATCTGTATGGTGCTGATTGTCAAGTTGGAACAGATGTTATTGTACAAGTCAGTGAATATGACGGATCATTTTCAGCTAGCGTGTATAATTATGATAGAACGAATACATTATTTATGATTGTTGCATTTTTTCTCATTTGTTTAGTTATGATTGGAAAAAGAAAAGGTCTCACTTCAGCTATTAGTTTAATTTTTACATTTATTTGTATTATTTATTTATATCTACCAATGTTATACTTAGGATTTTCACCGTTTTTAGGAGCTGTTATAGTTACCATTATAACAACGTTAATGACGATGTATCTGATAGGCGGATTTTCTATGAAAACATATTGTTCTATTATTGGAACAGTTTGTGGGGTTGTTGTGGCAGGATTATTTGCTGCGTTATGTGGAATGTTTACAAATATTAATGGTTATAATGTAGAAGATATAGAATCATTAATATATATTGGACAGAGTGTACCATTGGATGTTAGTGGATTATTATTCTCCGCTATTTTAATTGCATCATTAGGTGCTGTTGTTGATATGTCAATGTCAATTGCAACAACGTTAGAAGAATTAGTATATCATAATCCTAATATATCAAGAGCGATTTTATTTAAGAGTGGTATTAAAATTGGTGGAGATATGATGGGAACAATGTCTAATACATTGATTTTAGCGTTTGTTGGAAGTTCTTTAAGTACATTGATGATTTATTATGCATATAATATTCCATTTTTACAGATGATTAATTCTTATGATATAGGTATTGAAATTATTCAAGGGATCTCAGGGTCTTTGGGGGTTATTATGACTGTACCTTTTGTTTCATTTGTTTCTTCAGTGTTCATGACAAAAAAGGCAAAAAAAGACGTTATTAAAACACGTTAATCATTTTGATCAACGTGTTTTCTTTTAGTCTAAATCTTCTCCATGACTTTCAATCACTTTTTTATACCAGTAGAAAGAATCTTTACGATAACGATTATAAGTTCCATGACCTTGATCATCTTTATCTACATAAATAAAACCATAACGTTTTCTCATTTCACCAGTTCCAGCACTGACAAGATCAATACATCCCCAAGTTGTATATCCAATTAAATTCACACCATTATCAATGGCTTTACCCATTTCTTTGATATGATCTCTTAAATAATCAATGCGGTAATCATCATGAATGCTTCCGTCTTCTTCTAAAGTATCATAAGCACCTAAACCATTTTCGACAACCATGATTGGTTTTTCATAACGGTCATAAATCATTTCAAGATAATAACGTAAACCTAAAGGATCTTGTGCCCAACCCCAATCAGAATATGTTAAATATGGGTTTCTTGCTCCCGCAGCAAAGTTACCAGAAACCATATCATCTGTTTCATGTGTTGTTTCAATAGAAGACATATAATAAGAGAATGTATACATATCTACACAACCATTTCTTAAATCTTCTAAATCTTGTTCAGTGATATCTAATTGAACATGATGTTCATTCCATAATCTTTTCGCAAAAGTTGGATATTTTCCTTTACATTGAACATCTCCACAATAGAAAATACTCTTTTCCCACATATGGCGATTAGCCATAATATCTTGAGGATCACATGTTCCTGGATAAAATGTAATGCCACAAATCATACATCCAATCATATTATTTGGATCAATTTCATGACCAATCTGAACTGCTTTTGCACTTGCAACAAATTGATAATGAAGTTGTTGATAACCTTGTTGATGTTCTTTATCTCCAGCATGATTACCAAAAAGATTTAACATCATAATTGTGTTATTGATTTCATTAAATGTGAGCCAGTATTTCACTAACCCCTGATATTCTTTAAAACAAGTTGTCGCAAAACGTACGTAAAAATCAATAAGCTGACGATTGTTCCATCCACCATAATGTTCTTCTAAATATAATGGTGTATCAAAATGCCAGATTGTCACTAATGGTTCAATACCATGTTTTTTACATTCCAAAAAGACAGAACGATAGAATTCAACACCTTTTGGATTAGGTTGATCTTCATCACCATGAGGATATAAACGTGACCATGAAATAGAAAGTCTAAACATTTTAAATCCCATCTCAGCCAACATTGCAATATCTTCTTTATAATGATGATAAAAATCAACACCATCATGATTAGGGTAATAATAATCATCTAAAACAGCGTACTTTGCTCCTTCAGGGATAGGTTGACCATTGATGACTTTACCAGGTTTTCCATCCTTATCAATAAATGTCACATATCTTGGTTCTTTCACAGAGCCACCTGTTGTGACATCTGTTTTGGCTGGTCCACGGCCATCTTCGTTCCATGCACCTTCAGCCTGATTGGCAGCAATCGCACCACCCCATAAAAAATTCTCCTGAAAACTCATATCTTATATTCCTCCTTATACTCTATATTGTAATAGCGAATGATGAAAAAAACAAATACTTAAAAAGAATGTCTATATATGCCTTTTACAATATTAAACTTCATAAATAAGTCATAAAGTCAATTTATATTGAAAAGATATTTAGGTTTACTTATGAAAAGTTGTCTAAGAATATACTTTAAAAGATATGAGATTAAGAATTAATTAAAATTTGTTTTTTTGTATATTCTCGTCTTTAATCATGTTACTATTAATGTGAGAAGAGAGTTATAAAATAGGAGGGTTTAAAATGAAAATTCTTGTCTTTGAAAAAGAGGAGTATCTTGATGCTTATGTAGGAGAATATATCTGTCATTTTATTAGAAATCATTCGCAACCAGTTATTGGGTTTGCAACAGGATCAACACCACTTGGAGTTTATCGCTATTTTATAGACAATTATCAGGCTCAAAAAGTAAGTTTTCGTCAGGTCAAAGCATTCAATTTAGATGAATATGTAGGATTAACTCCAAGTCATCCACGTAGTTTTGCATCAGCAATGAAAAATGAACTTTTTTCTCACATTGATATTTTACCTGAAAATATCAATGCTTTAGATGGATCAAAAGAAGATATGATTCAAGAATGTCAAAGATATGAATCTTTGATTGATGCCAATCCTATTGATATCCAAATTCTAGGAATTGGAATGGATGGACACATTGCTTATAATGAGCCAGGAAGTCCACTTGATGGAGCGTGTCATGTTGTGGATTTACATCAGGAATCTATAGAAAGTTCACTTGATTATGGATTCGATCATATTGAAGATGTTCCTACACAAGGTGTCACACAGGGAATTGGCACAATCATGAAAGCAAAACAACTGATCATGATGGCTAAGGGAGAAAAGAAAGCTGATTTAGTGAAAAGAATGATTTATGGTGAAGTGACACCAGATTTTCCTAGCTCTATTATTCAAAGACATCCAAATGTGATTGTCTGCCTTGATAGAAATGCAGCGAGTCAATTGAAGGAGGAAGATTATGAAAAGCGTTAAAATTGTAACAATTGGTGGTGGTTCTTCCTATACACCAGAGCTTATTGAAGGATTTATCAAAAGATATGATGAATTACCTGTTAGAGAATTATGGCTTGTTGATATTGAAGAAGGGAAACATAAGTTGGAAATTGTAGGAAATCTTGCAAAAAGAATGGTGAAAAAAGCAGGAATCCCTATGAAGATTTATATGACTCTTGATCGTCAGGAAGCATTGAAAGATGCAGATTTTGTCACAACGCAATTTAGAGTTGGGCAATTAGATGCGAGAGAAAAAGATGAATTGATTCCTTTAAAATATGGTGTCATTGGACAAGAAACAAATGGTCCAGGAGGTATGTTTAAAGCTTTAAGAACAATACCTGTTATCTTTGATATTATTAAAGATTGTGAAAAATTATGTCCAAACGCATGGATTATTTCATTTACGAATCCATCAGGTATTAATGCCGAAGCTGTTTTTAGACATACAGGATGGAAGAAATTTATTGGTTTATGTAATGGACCAGTGAATATGATTAAAGATATTGAACATATTTTAAATGTTCAAGACAATGATGAATTAGATGTTAAAATCGGTGGTATCAATCATATGATTTATGCATTAGATATTACATTGAATGGAGAAAATGCGAATCGAAAATTGATTGATACAATGATTGATCAGGGAAATAGTGAATCTTTGAAAAATATTGTAGATATTCCATGGTCAAAAGAGTTTTTAAATAGTTATGGATATTTAGGTATTGGATATTTACGCTATTACTTACAAAAACAACAAATGTTAGAACATTGTCAGGAAGATGCTGCAAAAGGACAATGTCGAGCACAAGTTGTTAAAAAGGTTGAAAAAGAATTATTTGAAAAATATAAAGATGAAAATCTTGATGTTAAACCAAAAGAATTGGAACAACGTGGTGGAGCATATTATAGTGATGCAGCCTGCAACTTGATTTCGTCATTATATAATGATAAAGGTGATATACAAGTTGTTGATACATTAAATAAAGGTGCTATTTCTAATATGCCTGCTGATGTTGTGGTAGAAGTGAGCTGTAAAATCACAAAAGATGGACCTGTTCCTATCCCAGTCGGAGAGCTTCCTTTACAAACAGTTGGTTTAATTCATCAGTTAAAAGCTTTTGAAATTTTAACAACAAATGTTGCATTAAGTGGAAATTATGATGATGCATTAGTTGCGATGACAATTAACCCTCTTGTTCAAAGTGAAATCACTGCTAAAAAGATATTAGATGAAATGCTAGAAGCCCATAAAAAATACCTACCTCAATTTTATAAATAATGATAAAAAGACTTCAAACAATTGAATTTTGAAGTCTTTTTCGATGTTTATATTTCATCCTGTGTTTCAATTGTCACAAGAATATCATTTTCTAAGATAGGCGTTGTTCCATTAGGGATAATAGATTGATGATTTCTTTGAATCATGATAATTAACTGTTTAGCAGGTAAAGAAATATCCTTAACAAGCTTATCTTTCCATTTATGTGATGAATGAATATGGGTTTCATCTAAACGAATGTTTTCTCTGTTTTCAAATTTCTTTGCGGCTAAAACAAGTAAATCTCCTTCTAATATTTCTGTATCACCATTAGGAATCAAAGTTTGGTGATCTCTTGCGATTAAAATAACTAACAAATCATCAGCATTAATATCTTTAAGCTTTAGATTTTTAAAATGATGATTAGGTCCTATTTTCATTTTCACAAAACACATATCATTATCTTCTTGATAATCATTAAATGTACGTAATATATCAACTTGTGGGTTGATCATATGACATTTCTTTGAAATCCATGGTAGAAGTGAGCCTTGAATAGAAAGTGAAAATAAGACAATACAAAAGACAAGATTAAATAAATCAAATGGTAAATCAACTTGATAAAGCACAGCATATATCGCAAAGACGATTGATGCTACACCTCTTAATCCTGCCCATGATACAACGGCCGTTTGTCGCAATGGTGAACGAAACATACCAAGGAGTACAGAAATTGATAAAGGACGAGCTACAAATGTTAAGAAAATCATAATCAAAATGGCAGGAATAATAACTTCTGGAAGTTCGGATGGTGTGACAAGTAATCCTAGTAAAAAGAAGATTAAGACTTGTGCCATTTTTGTAAGAGTTTCATAAAAATGAACCATGTCTTTTTTATGGGGAATATAACTATTACCTAAAATGATGCCACAAATATAAACACTTAAATATCCATTTCCACCAATCAGATTAGAAAAAGCATAAGTGATAATACTACTTGCAAAAATGATAACTGTATTTTCATAGCTTTCATTGACATGAACTTCATTTAAAATTTTCACTATGATTTTTCCAATACAACAACCACATAATAAACCAAAGATGATTTGTTGAAAAATCATAACTGGTAAAGATATGTTTTGTCCTGTCATAATCATAATCACAGATATTGTTAACATATATGAAACAGGGTCATTCGATCCTGATTCAATTTCCAACAAGGAGTCTGTTCCATACTTTAAAGATAAATGACGAGAACGTAAAATATTAAAGACAGATGTAGCATCAGTAGAAGAAATGACGGATCCAATTAATAAACTCTGTAACCATGATAAATCTAAAACATAATAAACAAATCCAGCAACCAGCAATGCTGTTAATAAGACACCGAGTGTTGATAAGACAATAGATTTGATAATCACTGGTTTGGCTACTTTCAAATTGGTTCCAAAACCACCAAAGAACATAATGAATATCAAACTGGTTGAACAAATCATTTCGGCAATCTGATAATCATTAAAAACAACACCTAAAATACCATTTTCACCTAAAAGCATGCCTAAAAGAATAAAAAACAAAAGAGAAGGAATAGCCAATTTATCTAAAAAACGATTTAATAAAATACATATAAGAATAACACATCCAACTAATACAAAATATAAATCCATCGCATCATCTCCTTTTTCCAAACTATATCATATATTTGTGTATCCCATAATAACAAAAGATGAAAAAACGAAAATCTTTGTATAGAGAATAAATACTATACAAAGATTTTATTCATTAATAAGTTTTAAACTGTTCGTTATAGTAAGCTTAATAACAGACAGTATGAGCTATATCTGGTGAAGGAAGATAAGCATAGTGCTCTTGAATTTGTTGACTTAAATCAAATGAATGGGATGAGTGATTTAAGATATGATTTTGTATTTGAGGTGGAAATAGCCTTTGAATAGAATCAATATAAAGATCTCCACTTTCAGGCATTTCACATTGAATGACCTGGTTATCTTTGTAAGTGATTTTATAAGGAATAGAAAAGCTTTCGTCTTGAATAAGTTCATCATTCAAAACATAGAAACTTTCTAAATGTATCCACATAAAGATATGTTGATAATGACCTGTTTCTTCAATACCATAAGGAATATAATCTGTAAAAATATGATAGTCTTCCTTATCTTTATGATAAGAAGCATTCTTTTGTTTGGATATGACATAGTCTAAGGCTTT